>JAFGJA010000413.1 GCA_016929355.1 Anaerolineae bacterium
CCGATATATCATTATGTTGGATTCCTGCTACAGATAAGCAACTACAGTGGGGAACGTTATGCACGCCAGCGCACCGGACGACATTCGCTACGACGTATTTATCAGCTACGCGCGTGAAGATGGGCGCGCCTACGCTGAACGCCTGGATCACGATCTGCGCGCACGCGGCTTTACAACATGGCGCGATACGCGGAACATTGACCAATATCAGGACTTCAGCGCTGAGATCGAAATGGCGATCCGTGCCTCGCGTTTTGTGGCGACGTGTATCACACCCTCGATTGAGCATAAGCCAAATAGTTTTGTGCGCCGCGAGATCATCTATGCTGACGCGAAAAACAAGCCGATCATCCCCCTGATTTTTCCCGACGCCACGCCAATTACACTGGTCAACCATCTGACATGGCTCCCGTTTTACGCGGAAACACAGCGATCCGCGCTGGACTATGATCGTGGCTTGATGGCATTGGCGGCGCGTTTGCAGGGCGAACCAACTCCCGAAGCGCAGCGCGCTACCGACGATTCCCACCGCGCGTATTTAGAAGCGCTTTACGATCAGATCGTGTATTTTCTGAACCAGACAGTGTTTTCGCTGATCACGCTGCGGGGCGAAAGCGCGCCGGATGCGGTGGAGGGCGGCGTCATCAAAGAAGCGCCGCGCGTGCTGCCGATGTCGTTTTTTGCGATGGCCGGGATCGATGAACCAGAACCCGCCAAACCCGACGATCAAATTATCCGGTTTGAGAATTTCAATGACGCCTTCGAGCATTACAACGGGCGTGTGCTGCTGCTTGGCGATCCCGGTGCAGGCAAGACGACGACGCTGTTCGCCTTTGCCCGTGATCGTGTCGTCGCGCGCCTGGATGATCCGTCGCTGCCGTTGCCGGTTCTTGCTCCGATTGTGGGATGGGACGCGGAAAAGCAAACGCCGATTGTCGATTGGCTGGCGGAATCGGTCCCGGCATTGGGGCGCGATACCCTGGTGCAACACATTGAGGCAGGGCGCGTGTTGCTGATGCTCGACGGGTTGGACGAACTTGGCGGGGAACGGGTAATTATGGAGAAAGACCCCGAAACAGGCCAAGAGCGTGTCAAAGAACGCTACGATCCCCGTAAAAGGTTTATCGATGCAATAGGAAAGATTCACGAATCGCCCAAAAATGCGGCTGCTATCACCTGCCGCGTCAAAGATTACACCGCCATCGGTGAAAAACTTCCCCTCGATGGTGCGATCACGTTGCAACCGCTTGATGATGAGCAAATGCGCGATTATCTGCGCGAAATGCCGGATTTGTGGGAAGCCCTCAAAGCTGATGATGCCTTGCGTGATATAGCCCGCACGCCCCTGCTGTTGAGTTTGTTCACCTTTGCCTATCGTGATCAGGGTGAAGCAGCCGCCAAATTGCGCGATTTGAAGGACAGCCCCGGTGATCTGCGGGATGCGATTTTTGAGCAGTACGTGCGGCGGCGCTATGAGCATGAAGCGCGTAAGCCGTATGCGGACATGCAATTCACTCTGGAAGATATATACCGGAGGTTAGGCAAAATAGCAGCAAACAATATCGTTTGGAACCGAGAAGCAAACGTCTTGTCAAAATCACATCTTGAAGAAACACTTGATATGATTAAAACCGAGACCTTTTTAGAACTAACAACGTACTTGAATTTAATTGCGCCCACTAAACGTGAAACTTGGCATTTTATTCACTTGTTGCTGCGCGATTATTTTGCCTTCAATTATTCACTTGCCACCTTAGCAGGGAACAATGAAACGGACCGTCTTCATGTTGTGCGTGTTCTGGCGAGGATAAGCGATCCACGAGCTACCAAAATACTTCTAACCATTTTAAATGATGATGATGTAAACGTGCGGGTACTCGCCGCCAACGCACTTTTGAGCATTGGAGAACCTGCTGTTGAATTGTTATTAGCAGGACTTTGCGGAACCGAAAGTCGTATTCGTTACTTTGCTGCCTATATCTTAGGAAGTCTCAAGGATACACGAGCAATTGAACCGCTTATCGCTACCTTGCACGACCCTGAAGATCGCGTTCGTTTTTATGCTGTGCACGCTTTAGGAAACTTTAAAGATACACGGGTGATACAGTCACTTATCACCGCCCTGGATGATATTGAGAGGAATATGTCCTTTCGTGCTGCCGAAGCCCTCACTCGCATTGGCACACCCGAAGCGCTCGCCGCCGTAGAAGAATGGCGCGCGCAGCAAAACCGCAAATGAGCGAGTAGGGAAACTCTCCCCAAAATGCCCGCCGCAAAAATCCCGCTCTGGATTTTGCGGCAGTTTCCTTTATAATACGGGCGGGATAAACCCAAAAATACGTCCACAATCGGGGGACGACAAGCTGGGCATCAAACATGTGGTCGAATCTGTATAGATGTAGCCAATTGTGTACAAAGGGAACAGATTTGACAATCATCATATTCCAAGTGTATAGTGTATCTATGCTGTAGTGATCGTACCTTACCATACCAATGGGGTATTGATGTAGCCCATCAAAAATATGATGGGTGTAAAAATATTCAGAGTATTTGAAGACGACGAGAACCAAGTTTTCTTCATTTTCTGAAAGCAAGAACGTCGCGGTAGTGGCTACGACGAGACGTTAAATGCCTGTGGACAGAATGTAAGACCAAAGTCTTTCGTGACGGCGGCAATCCTGAGCGAAGCAGGAACCAAAATCCCCTTATGTACACATGTGTCTACATTTGTATATAGGAAAGGTAGCAGGTGATACCCATGAAAGTACGGTCATCAGTGCGCAAGATGTGCGAAAAATGCTACTTCGTGCGTCGTAAGGGCCGCCTGTACGTGATGTGTTCCGCGAATCCGAAGCACAAGCAGCGTCAGGGTTAGTCCTTAATTGCCTCAAGCATCAAAAACGGGCCATCTGGTCCGTTTTTGCTTATACGCTGGCTCTCCTCTGTATCATCCCGCGCGGATCGGCTACAATAGATTCATACAAGTCATCATGATTGATCAACGGATGTTGCCATGAATTTAAGCGATCTCTTAGCCAATTTCCCCGACCTGATCACCCCGCCGGAGTCCGATGTGCCCATCACTGCGCCGATCAGCGAAAATGCGCAGGCAGTGGAACCGGGCGGCGTTTTTCTGGCGCGCAAAGGGGCGAATGTGGATGGGCACGATCTGATCCCGCAAGCGGTGGAACGGGGCGCGGTGGCGGTAGTGGGTGAAGCCCCGCCGGAATCCGTCAAGTGCCCGGTCCCGTATGCGCAAGTGGTCGATGGACAGATGGCGCTTGGCCCCTTAGC
>JAFGJA010000414.1 GCA_016929355.1 Anaerolineae bacterium
ATTAAAAGTGGCCCCATGTAGGGGCCGACCAGCGTGTCGGCCCAGGGCGAACACATGACGAACCGCAGGTTCGCGTTCGCCCCTACGCGAGATCATGCCCAATCTACATATTTTCTCCATTAAGTTTGTGCCGGATTCCCTTTTCCGGCGTGCCGGAAGAGGAAGCCAGGATTGGGGCAGGGATGGTATAATTTGCCTGCCAACTACATTTTTTCAAGGAGTGATCAAAATGAACTTAGACGAGATCAAGACCATCGGTGTAATCGGCGCGGGCACGATGGGACATGGTATCGCGCAGGTGTGCGCCTTGAGCGGCTATCAGGTCGTGCTGGTCGATGTCGATCAGGGCTTGCTGGATCAGGCAGTGGCAAACATCACCGCCAGCGTGGACAAACTACACGCGAAGAATCGCATCACAGATGAGCAGTTCGCAGCCGCCCAAACCAACATCACGCCGAGTCTCGCGCTCTCGGATGTGAGCGACGCGCAGATCGTGATCGAAGCGGCGACGGAAAACAAAGCGATTAAACTGGACATCTTCAAACAGCTTGACACGCTGACCGCACCGGAAACGATTCTGGCGACAAATACATCCTCGATTCCGATCACCGAGATCGGCGCCGTGACGAATCGCCCAGCACAGGTGATCGGGATGCATTTCATGAACCCCGTTCCGATCATGAAACTGATCGAGGTGATTCGCGGGCTGGTCACGAGTCAGGCGACGACAGACACGGTGATCGCGCTGGCGGAGCAGCTTGGCAAAACGCCGGTTGAAGCGGCAGATTTCCCCGGCTTTATCGCCAACCGCATCCTGATCCCGATGATCAACGAGGCAATTTTTGCGCTGATGGAAGGTGTCGGCACGGCGGAGGCGATTGATACCGTGCTGAAACTCGGCGCGAATCACCCGATGGGGCCGCTTGCGTTAGCGGATTTGATCGGGTTGGATGTGGTGTTGAGCATCATGGAGGTGCTGTACGCGGGCTTCGGCGATCCCAAATACCGGGCGTGTCCGTTGCTGCGGCAGATGGTCGCGGCGGGGCATCTGGGGCGCAAATCGGGCCAGGGATTTTATAGTTATTAGCGGTCAGCGATTAGCCGTTAGCTGTTGGCGCGCTGGTGCAACCGTTTTTGTAGGGGAGCACCAATGTGTACTCCCGATGTTCGGGCGGACACGCTGGTCCGCCCCTACCCTTACTTGGTTTTCTCTGCGTTCCTTGCGGTTACGCTTGCGCCACCTCATCCAGCAGCCGCCACAGGGCGCGACAGCCCGCCCGTTCGTCCTCGGTCATCGCTTCCACGTCGCGGTGATAAAATGGCATCGGGCGCAGCAGCCAGTATAATTTCTCCAACGCGGAGGGAATTTCCTTGCGCGGCAGCAGCATATTCAGAATCGCGCGCGCGCTGGGATGTTCGCTGACCTCAAACACGCGCTTACGGGTCACTTCAACGGCGGGATCGTCTTCGAATAATTGCACAAGGCGGCGGTGGGATGAGTTGAGAAACCATTCGCTCGGATCAGGACGCAGCGCTTTGCCTGTGACGCGGCCTACCTCATCGGCGGCGGTGAATTTGCGCGCGCGAAACATGGGATGTATCTGGCGCAGTTCGCCCACCCGCTTGATCACGTCACCCATCTGATCGCCGTTGAAGGGAAAGGCGTTCGTTTTATCCAACGACGTGAGCATCCCTTTGATCATAACTTGCTGCGCAGGTTCGAGCGCGTCATAACACAGCCCCACGTATTCGGCATCCGGCGAGAGGTGGGTGGGATGGTAATCGTCGGGAATGTACCCCGCCATCTGGAAAATACGCACATGATCCAGCCCCAACACATCACAGACCGCGCGCAAAACGAGCGGGTGCGGTCCCGGCGCAGAGTCATCCTCGCCCTGTTTGAGCAGGCTGCGGACGGTGCTTTCGCTCACACCGGACGCTTGCGCCAGCATATTGCCACTCATGCCGCGTTCATCCAGAATTTGTTTCATAAAGCTGCCGAGGGTATCAGTCACGCGCCGTTTCTCCTGCTTGATTCGTAGTTTGAGTTCATGCCGCCATTTTACCATAGTTCGTGAATCTTCACGAAGCTGTATAAAACTCGTAAAAGCACGCACTCGCTGGCACGCTGCCGCGTAGTATACTGTAAACAACGTGACATACTACGCGAATGGAGGCGCGATCATCATGGATAAGAAAAAGCGCACAGCGACTCAGAGTACACTCGAAGGGTTGAGCGGGGGCATCTTCCTGATCGGGTTGGGGGTGCTGTTCCTGGTAGATAGTATTAATTTTTTCCCCTGGATTTTGCTGGTCATTGGCTTAGCCAGTGTGCCGGGCAGCATGGCGAAGGATGGTTTTTGGGCCGGACTGCAAGGTTTGATCTGGATGGGTGGTTTGGCGATCCTGTTTGATGGTAAGTTGCCGTTCGTTCCGGGTATCCTGATCATGATCGGCTTAAGCGCGATGGCGAGTGCGTTCGTGCGGCCCGGTACGACGGACAAGCAGAAACGCGATCAGAATGTCGAGCTGGAGGAAGACTATATTTCGTAACAGATCGTCGGTGATGTATATGAACTGGTTAACCCCCATCCCCGGCCCTTCCCCCGCAAGCAAGGGAAGGGAGAAAAACAAGTCCCTCCCCGCAGGCAGGGAGGGATTCAGGGTGGGGTCGGTAGTTTCCCCCTACAAATTCTGCGTTTCGAAGCCCTGTTCTGCAATCAGATGTACGATCCGGCTGCCGGGCAGCCAACTCGGTTGGGAACCGAGGCCGCCATCCCCGTAAGGGGCCACCAGCGCGCCCAGGCTTAAAGTCGTGCCCTCGGCGGCAATGTCCAGCAGCACATAACGATCCGTCAAACGCAAGCGCTGCACCATGTTCCAGGGCACAACCCACGCATTCTGTGTTTGCGCCCAGCCGGAAGTATCACGCGGCAGCACGATCACGCGCTGGGCGGTGAAACCCAGATAGTAATTGCCAATACTGCCGCGATAGGTGCGGTAGGCCATCACGCCCAGATAGCCGAGCAGTATCAATCCGATAAACGAAATAAAACCGGCGTTGATCATCCCGCCGATCAAAAATGCGGCCAATCCGCCGATCAACATATATTTCCACGTTTGCCACTGCGCCGTGCCCCGTACATCCAACACGCCGACGAGCGGATCGTCATTGGGAATCAGGCCGCCTATATCCTGAAACGCGGCGGCATTGACCGGTTCGGCGGAGGAAGGGGGGCCATCGGTGGCGATTTCACCGGCTACCGGGATCGCAGCAATGGCTTTTTCGGCGACAGCTTCCACCGATTGATCGACCCTATCGAGCGCGCGGTGCAAGCGCGAATTCGGCGGAGGTTCGTGGGCAGAGGTGGCTTTCCGCGCGGTTGGACCTGGATAGGGCGCGGCTGGCGTACCGGAGGCTACTGGGATCGGGGGGG
>JAFGJA010000415.1 GCA_016929355.1 Anaerolineae bacterium
AACCGCAGGTTCGCGTTCGCCCCTACGTGAGATCATGCCAAATCTACATATTTTCTCCATAAGGGCGTGTACGGAAAACCGTTTGACCCCACCCTCAATCCCTCCCCGCAGGCAGGGAGGGACTTTCCAACAGAGATTCTTCTCCCTTCCCTTGCTTGCAGGGGAAGGGTTGGGGATGGGGATTTACCCTTGCTATACACACCCTAATGCTCGACCCATTTTCCAGCAATACCCCTGGCCCAGCCCCTCAATCCTTCAGAAAGATTAAAGGTAATTACGGCTACTTCCCTGGCTCAAGTTAAAGACAGCAGCACGGCTTGCCAGTAGATACCGCCTGCATTATGATCGGGACAACTTGGCGACACGCTTGTACGCGCGGGAGAAACTTCATGCTCAAGCGATGGTATGGTCTGGCTGGCGGATTGGTAATCGCGCTGGCCGTATTGATGGTTGTCTTGGCTGCGCCACCTACCCCCACCCAGGCGCAATCCCAACGACAAAGCACCGAATGGCGCTGCGTCGAAATTAACGGCACGCTGGCGCTCAATATTCGCAGTGGGCCGGGCGTGGCTTACAATGTCGTGATCACGCGCCCGGCGGGGACGCAAATGGCAGCGGATTACGCCGCTATGACCAGCGCTGACGGTTATAACTGGCTGCCGGTCCGCCCGCTTGATGCCAGTCCTGATGATTTCCCTAACGGCGAAGGGTGGGCGATCACCATGCGGCTCACACCCTGCCCCGTAACTGATACGGACACCGAAACCAACGCCAACACACCCCATCATGACGATCAGGACACAATCAACCAGGATGGCATACTGGATCGCTTTGAGATCGCACAGATCGCACACAGCGTTGTCTTGATCGCCAATGTGCAGGGATCACGCATCGAGGCGACGGGAACCGGGACGATCACCACGCCGGACGGGTTGATCGTGACCAACGCGCATGTAGTCGCAGATGCGGATCGGGTCGCGGTAGGCATTTTAGGCGACATCAACGATCCGCCCGAATACCTGTACCTGGGCGAAATCGTCAGCATTGACGAGGAAATTGACGTGGCCTTGATCGCCATCCGGTACGATATGGACGAACACCCGATCAACGCTGCCGATCTCGAATTGCCCTATGTGCCCGCTACGCTCAATCCGGCGGATGTGTTTCGCGGCGATGCGATCTATATCTTCGGCTATCCCGGCATCGGGGATGATTTCCTGGTGGTCACAACCGGCAGCATCGTTTCAGTGGAAAATGGCGATCTGAACGGGCAGCGTTTGCCGATCTGGTATCGCACCGATGCGGAACTCGCGCCGGGCAATAGCGGCGGGCTGGCGGTGAATGGCAACGGCGAATTTGTAGGGATTCCGACCTTTGTCCAGACCGAATATGAAACCGGCGGGCGGTTGGGCGGCATCCGTCCGGCGGAAGTCGCGCTGATGGCGGTGTTAGACGAGCAGTACGGCCCGGTGGATACGGTCAGCGAAGGGGATCAGAACGCCGAAACCGAGTTACAGCCGGAAACCGTCGTGTTGGATGCGGAAGTTTATCTACAAGATGTGCAGCTTGAACACGCGGCGATCCAGAACGGGGAGGCAGGAATCGCGTTTACGCTGGCGTTCACGATCATTGACTGGCAGGATCAGGAAGCGACGATCAGCGCGCGTGTGTTTCATGATGATCTGGCCGGGCTGCCCGTGATCAACCTGAACGCGCCCGATCAGTATCGTGACACGGCGGGCGTAGTTATGACCAGTGTGCCGCTCATGCCCTGCTGCTACAAAACGATCTATGACGATGTGCCCCTCTTTTTGCCCTATGCGGCCCTGGGTTTGACCGACGCCGGAACCTATCCGCTCAAGATCGAGATCGCGGTCACGGCGGGTGATGGCGCGTGGCGGCGCGTGTTGTACTGGGAGTTTGTAACGTATACGCGGAAGTAAGATTACAGGATGACGCGCCACGTGCGCGCCGCCCCGACGCGCGTTCGCGCGTGACCCATCGCGGCGCGATGGGTCGCTGACCGCCAGGTCAGCCGGGGCGGCGCAGATCGGACGCCAAGCGACCTATTAAGAGGACATCAATACGGCAAATCATCGCTGCTGGGAGGCACAGTACCAGTGCGCTGGGATCGGCTGCGCTGGATAATATCTTCAACACGCGCTTGCAGATCGGAACTTTGCGGTTGGCGCGGCTGGGGAGTGGGCTGTACCACACGCGGCGCCGTGCGCTGGGATCGCTGCGGTTGGCTGTGCCCCCGGCTGCGCTGGCGTGAGAGACGCTCGCCCGCATAAGGCCGCTCTTGGGTGGGATACGCATAGGACGGCGCGCCCCGCCCACTGCTATCGACTGGCCGCGCGCGGCGCTGATCACGGGGTGGTGCTTCTTCATAATACCCCGCATCAGGGTACGCGGTGCTGGTCGGCGTGAGCGGATCGCTGTAAGCAGCATAGTCGCCCCGGTCCACATCATAATCAGGAATGCGATCAAACGGGTCATCTATGCGGCGCGCATATTCGCGGGCGCGGGAATCAGCATTCTGACTATAGCCGCGATTATACTCCGGCGGGGTGTTTGTGCTAAACTGCGCGGACCCTTGCGCAGGGGGCAAATACGCGCTGCTCACCGATTCTTGACTCACCCGGCGCGGCGCATAATCACGCTCTCGATCATAGTCGGTTGGGCGGCGTTTATCCAGGCCGACCACATCAGAGGGGTTAATCATGGTGAACACCGCCGCCACGCCCATCGACACCAGCGCGACACCCAGGTAGACGGCAATATCAATATCCAATCCATCGCCATTGTTCATCAGCTTGATCATCTCATTGACCGTTTCCAACACGCTGAAAACCGCCATCCAGATGCCAAAAACCCAGATCGATAACGACGTTTCCCAATTGCGACTGCGTTGGTAAATGGCCGAACTCAGCAGAATGACACTGAGGACCAGCACCACCAACCAGACATAATTCAAAATATGCGCAATAAAGGCAAAGCCGATCCAGATCAACACCGATGCCCAGGTGAGCGCCTCGATGATCCGTTCGGGGGTTTGTTTTCTTGGTCTTGCCACGGATTCTCTACTCCTTCACAAGCCCCTGGTCTTAACTCCGGGGGTCGCTAACTTCGCCGTTGGCTCATATTCTCAATTATCGGTGGTATTGCGCCGGGTCGCAAGCGCAAACTGTTTTCCCCCACGTTGACTTAAACGCGAAGTGAGGTCATAATTTCACTTTAACAGTGGACTCCAGTTATCAGTTTTTAGTTTTAAGTTGTTAGTAAAATCGTCTCGCCCTGTTCGCAGATGCCAGAATTTACTAAAAACCAATAACTACCAACTGCTAACTCAGATTCATTCGCAGTCGAACGATCAAAATCACAGAATACATGACTAAAACAATGATTACTGAAGAGGATGGAACGGTATGGCATCATCGCGCGGCCCCTTGCGGCAAGAATGGTTAACCTGGTCGGATGTG
>JAFGJA010000416.1 GCA_016929355.1 Anaerolineae bacterium
GTAAACGCGAGGCATACGCCGCCAAATGCCAGCACCGGCAGCAGCAGACCCATCACAAAATACGTGCCGTTGAGCAGGAAATTGAGCGTGTGATAATGCGGGGCTGCCAATTGGCGGCGGCGTTGGTAGTGCCAATACAGCAAGGCATAACGCGGCGCGCGTTTCAGCACGGAGATCGTGCGCCAGATAGTGAGTGTGCCGGGTGTATGCATGGTGTGGTAGTCGTCGCCTGACTCCCCCTCGCCATCGCATGGAGAGGGGGCCGGGGGGTGAGGTAAACACGCCGCGCCAGACGATTATCCCGCCGCCTCTGGCACGTATGGCGCAATCGCCCGCGCGGACGGATCGTGCAGCACCGTATACAGTTGGTAGGCTTCGGTGTAATGCTGCTGCGCCGTATCCTGATCGCCGCGCAGCCGGGCTATCTCGCCCAACGCGACTGCCGCGTCCGCGATCCCGCGCTTGTAGTGCATTTTACGCGCTTGCGCCAACGCTTCATCCGCCAGCGTGAACGCTTCATCCAGGCGATCTGTTTGTGCGTAGAGTGTGGCTAATCGCGTCTGGGTCTTGAGCTGCGTTTCCAGATCGTGTAGCTGGGCCAATGTGTCGCGCGCCGCTTTGAGCAGCGTTTCCGCTTCGTCTTGGCGATTCATTTTCATCAAGGTTTCCGCCATATCCGATTGGAAAATTGCCAGCCAGCGCTGCGCTTGAAGGGCAGTGGCGGCGGCGATAGCCTGCTTATGCAAGGCGCGTGCCGTGTCGTAATCGCGCATCTGGGCGTAGGTCCGCGCGAGGTTATTTGTCTGCACGCCGATCAGCAGCGTATCATCCAATTTGCGGCTGAGGGCCAGCGCGTGTTCGAGCGTATCAATCGCGCGTTGGGGGCGTCCGGTCAAGGAGTAAAACCAGCCCAGATTGCCCAACCGCAGACTTTCGGAGTGCGTATCGCCGGTTTGCCGCGCGATGTCGATGGATTCTTCATAAAACGCCTGGGCCGTATCGCGTTCGCCGGTTTCGGTGTACATGGTCGCCGCGTTGGAGAGGATGAGGCCGCGCGTGGGCAGATTCTCGAATTGGTTGAGGTTCACCAGCGCGCGTTCATACTCGCGCATGGCCGCGCGATAGTTGCCGCCGGATTTATACGCCTGCGCGATGTCACATTGAATTTGCGCTATTTTATAGTAGGTGGTCGGGATCAGCCTGATCGCGTCGTTCCAATACTGCCGCGCCTGACTCAGATCGTTGGCGCGCGCCGCCAGATTACCGAGTAGATGCAGCACTTCCGATTCGCTGGCGGGGTTGCCCCCCTGCCGCGCCATATCGAGCGCTTTCGTCGTGAGTTGGTTTGCCCGATCCAGGTGGCCCTGCTGCATGGCGATGCTGCCCAGCGCGATCAGAATTTGGATGTAATCATCCGGGTTGATAGCCGTGCCGTGATCGTAGTGCTGCACCGCTTCCGAGAGGAAACTTTGCGCCTGCGCCAGATCATTGCGGCTGTAAGCGGCCATGCCGAGTTTGGTCAGGGCGAGCGTTTCATGGTGGACATCGTTGGTGCTGCGGGCGCGGGCGAGGGCGCGCGTGGCATAGACTTCGGCCTGCTCATTATTCCCGGTGCGCTGGTAGGCGGTGGTCAATTCGAGCGCGCTCTGCATGAAAAATTCGGGCGGTTGGTTGCCCAAACGCAGCGCAAGATTTTCGGCAGTCTGGTAATGCTGGATCGCGGAGTTGTAATCGCCCTGCTCCATCTCGATCTCGGCCAGTTTTTGCAGCAGGTGCAATCGCTGCTCATTTTGCCCGGTTTGCTGCGCGAGGTGAGCCGCCTGGACCAGCAAATTATAGCCGGTTTGCCGTTCGCTCATGCCCAATGTGGCTTCGGCCAATGCGCCCATGACGCGCGGCGCAAGCTGAATCTGCCCGCCCGCCTGCGTGATGACGACGGCTTCTTTGAGCAATCGTTGGGCGTAAATGGGATTATCCTGGCGCATGTAATCTTCAGCCAGATTGAGCAGCGTCAGCGCCAGAATTTGCGCATCACCTGCCGGACGTGCCGCGTCTAAGGCTTGCTGGTGATAGGTTTGCGCCTCGTTCCATTCGCCCAGTTTGGACCTCAACATCCCCATATTGTTCAGACTGCGAGCCAGCGCCGCACCATCGTTCAGATCGCGCGCGATCTTCAGCGCCTGACTCAGCACCGGGCGGGCCGCGTCAAAATCGTTGCGCGCCAGATGCACCGCGCCGATCCCGCTCAGAAAGCGTTCTTCATTGAGCGTATTGCCCAGCGTGCGGGCCAGCGTCAAGCCGCGCTGATAGGTGTCAAGGGCTGTCTCGTAGAAGCCTTGCGTCTGGGCCGTGGCAGCGGTTTCGAGCAAGGTATTCATTTCCTGCTCGGCAGGCGTCAGGGAGGGAGTTGGTTTCTCCGGTTCGTTGCCAAAGAGCCGGTTGAGCAAGTTCTGCATGTGATTTCCTTTGAGAGCTAGTAGCGTTTAGCTGTTAGCTGTTAGTTTTTAGCTTTTAGTGTTTGAATGAATCCGTTTAGCATCCGTTTGATTTCAACTAAAGCGGGTTCAAGTCGTGCATAATCGGTTTTACTGAGAATGCCTAGATCATGACAAAGCAGCAGTTGATATTCAACTTCACTGGCTGATCCCATCGCAATGGATAAAAAGCGGGCTAATTCAGCATCGCCCATCCGCCCGCAACCTTCCGCGATATTGGTGGGGATGGAACTTGTCGCGCGCCGAAGCTGGCTGGTTAGCCCATATTTCTCTTCAGAAGGAAACGACGCCGAAATTGCGTAAACATCCAGCGTGAATTGATGCGCTTTTTGCCATACCTTCAGCGTCTTAAAATCTCGCACTGGATTCCCTTTCAGGCTAACTGCTAACCGCTTCTTTACATCCGCCGCAACAGCAACGGCACGAGCATTTCACGATCACTCAGGCCCGCGTGCATACTGTACGGAAAACTGGCGTGCCGGGGACCATGGCCCATTGCTACCCCTGCCCGCGCGATCAAAGTCAGATCGCCCAGGCGCGGCGCGGTTTCGGCATACGGCGCATCCGGGCCGAACAACCCTGCCGCTAATGCGTCCGCCGGGTTAAGCGTGGCGATCTGATGGCCGAGGTCGCGCCGCACCGTGTCAATCACCGGTTGGCGGAAGTCGTGCCGCAGATACAAATGCGCAAAACGACTATCTCCGCCGGGCGCACAACGCAGCGCCGCCTTGATCGCCTCGTGTTCGCTGAGATCAACGTGATCCGGTACGGACGTGTGACCGTGATCGGCCATCAGGATAAACAGCGTGCGCCCATCCCCGACTTTATCGGCGGCTAACGTCGCGCGCAGATCGGCCAATTGGCGGCGAATTTCCGTGATCGTATGTTCCGTTGCAGTCCCGTGCAGGTGGGAAAAACCATCCACCGCCGACCAATACACGCTGACAAAACAGCGATTGCGCCGCGTCTGGCGCAGCAGATCGCGCAATGCGATCCATAGATCATTATACCCATAATGGGGGGTCGCCCGCCGCACCCCGCGATGCATGAGCCGGGAAAGTCCCGATCCGAACAGCGATTTTTCCCGCAAAAGATACGTCGGAATCTGCCGTTCATCGAGGACTTCGGCCAGCGTGGGCGGCGGCAGGAACGTATCAAAATCAAGTCCCCAGTCTGCCAACACTTCCCGGTAATGACGCCCATTGACCGGTGTATAGCGCAGCATATCGGCCAGCACACTAAATTCGCGCAAAAAGAGCTTAGTCCCAACCATGCCAGTTCCGGCGGGACCTGTGCCGGTCCAGATGCAGGGCAGCGCGGCGGCAGTCGTGCTCGGCGCAATGGACGTGATCGGCGTCAGTGTGCCACCATCACCCATCAGATCGGCCACGATCTGCGCCGTTTCCGCATCCTCCGCCATGATCTCATTCAGCAGCAACCAGCCGAGTCCATCCGAAACGAACAGCACCACGCGCCGGACTTCGCCCCAATGCGACTCCCACAGGCGCGGATCAAGTGGCGAACTGCCAAGCTGCCCATCTTGCGGCGGCTTGGTGATCAGCAACCGCGCGACAGTATGCGCCAGATTGCGGATCGAGAGGCCGTCATAATACGGAAATACGATCTCATCGGCCCAAGCTGTGTCAATGTCCAGCAAACGGTGATCACGGATCGTCTGTTCGATCTCGGCAGCGAGAGGTTGTGGCATGATAGCTCCTGACAATGGTGGGTGAAACAGGGAGTCATTATACCGCAGTTTAGCGGCGCTCTGTATAGCGGTGTGGCAACTTTGCCGTGTCGCACCGTATGTCACTATAGATGTGTTTCACTTGCTTGAGGAGGCAGGGATGCTTAAAAAGATAGTTTTGTTCAGTGTAGTGATGAGTGTCATCGCGCTGCTTTGCCCCGCCGCCGTGACCACCGCCCGCGATGCTTTCGAGATTGCAGTGGATGATCAGGTGATTTTACCTGGCGAGCAGTTCACCCCGATCCTGTTAGCAGAGATTGCGCCGGAGGATATGGCGGAGATCGCGTGGTCGGTGACGGGGAATGAGGCATTGCAGGTGCAGATCACGGATGAGGCGATCACGATCACACCGCCGGAGGACGGGTGGCTTGGTACGGAAACATTGCAGTTTGAAGTGTGCGATCCGGCTGGTATCTGCGCGACGGATGAGGCGATCTTCTGGGCAATGGCCGCTACGCAGCCCCCGGTGACGGTGACATTTGTGGGTAATGCGGGCTTTTTGATCACGGTTGGCGACAAGAAAATTTTGATTGATGGGTTATTTGAGGGCTTGAATGATAATTATTGGGTTCCCGATGACGTGATCGAACTATTGGAAACCGCCGCGCCGCCGTTTGACAACATCGATCTGATTCTGATCACACACGAACACGCCGATCATTATTCGCGGCGCGTGACCCGCCGCCATCTGGAAAATAATCCCGAAGCGGTGCTGGTGTCTGTGCCGAATGTCGCGCGGCAAATGGCCCTTTATGCGCAGACGATCCCGGTTGATCTGGCGGTGGGGGAATCTACCCAAATGGTCGTGGCGGATATGGGGCTTGAGGTGTTGAATATTTTGCACGGGCCGGTGCGCGACGGGCAGTTGGTAATTCTCAATTTGGGATTCGTCATCACGGTGGATGGCGTGCGTATCTTGCATACGGGCGATCTGGACGCGGCGAATGTGAGCGTTGAGGATTTGCGCGATCATTACGGCTTGGTGGATAAACACATCACGCTCGGTATGGTTCCGCATTTTATCCTGACCCGGCGGGATTATCGCACCCGCGTAACCGAAGGCATCCAGCCCGATTACGTGATCCCGATCCACTATGCGTATACCGTGCCCGCGTATAATGAACGCCAGATTACCCGCAATTTTCCTGATGCGGTGGTGTTTCAGGCGGAACTCGAAAGCTGGACGATGCCGGAGTGATGCCGACACATTGCACCGGGGAGGCAGCCATTGCCCGCTTTGCGGAGGTGTTAGGCGAGGCTTACATTGAAGGGGGCGTCGGGCGCGTGATTGAGTTTGCGATCACGGCGGCGGATATGTGACGATCCGTAGGAGGGGAGCCAGCCGGTTCCCCTCTCTGCTTGATCAAGCGGTGGAGTTTGCCCGCTTCAAATTTTCGGCCAGCAAGCGCCGCAAGATTTCTTCGTCATCCGCCAGCACCGACTCCGGCCACCCATAGGCCGCACACAC
>JAFGJA010000417.1 GCA_016929355.1 Anaerolineae bacterium
CTCTGAGGCATAGTGACCGATTATCTGGATGGTTTTCAGTCATTATCGCCTCTTCTCAACCCAAACCACAGAATCCGTTAGAACTAGCAATTAACTATACTGAATGTTGCCGGAGGATCAACCCCCGGTTAAGGTGCGTTTGACTAACGCAGTCTAGCGCGAACGGAAATCGTACTTGGCAATCGCGTCATACGCCGGGGCGTTTTGCCAGTCGGGACGGATCAACGAGTAAGGTACATTGTCGTTGGCGGCATCCCAACCTGCCTGCGGTCCGTAGTTCAGGTTCCAAACCCAGGCCAGCCACACAAAGCCCCAGCTTTCCATCGAACTGATCGCTTCGTCGAAATACTGCGCCTGTTCTGCCAGCGTGTTATCGTTGGCGAATTCGAAACCGACAGGAGTCCCGTTCAGACCTTCGGTGGTGGCCCAGCCAAATTCGGTGATGCAGAGTTTCTTATCGCTGCCCGCCTGCTGGATGCGCTGCGCGTAGCCGTTGAGCGTGGTGTAGAACGACCAGCTATGATGGGCGTTGTCAAACGGTCCCCGGAACGTTGCGGTGGGATCGTTCGGCGCAGGTTGGCCGGAGAACACCGGCACATTCGGCCCGATGTTGTAGCCGTTGTGATGCGCGCCGACGCAGTCGGTGGTATCCAACAGCCCGGCGGCGATCAACATATCCATGTACACAAAATCATCATAGGCCGCGACGCCATCATTCCAGCCGGTGGGCGAGAGCGCCCCACTGATCACGATCACGCCGGGATCAACGCTCTTGACCGCGTTGTAGGCGGTGCGCAGCAGCGTGACATAATTTTCCGCGCTCAGACCGTAAATCGAGGCCCATTCGCGGTCAATATTCATTTCGTTCCAGACTTCAATGGCGTGAATCTGGCCGGGATAGCGGTAGAGCATCGTGATCAGGAAATTGGCGTAGGTCTGCGGATCGGCGGGCGGGCCGACTTCATCCAGGCGTTGATTGCCCGGTTCACGCGCCCATTCCGGCGCAGTCACAACGCTTAACATCACTTTGGTGTTGTATTCGGCGGCTAAGGCCAATGAAACATCCAGCGCGGTCCAGTTGTATTGACCGGGGGAAGGTTCGACATCTTCCCAACGTACCTGTTGCTTGATCCAGCCCAAACGCAATTTGTCGCGGACTTCGTTCATCCACATGGTGTATTCTTCAGGCTTGGGATTCGGCTGCACCTGAATCCCAACCTGGAAGGCGGTGTTACTCACCGGGATCGGGGTCGCGGAGGGCACAGGCGTCACGTCTTGCGCAACCGGTGCGGCGGCGGGATCATTGCCCTGACCGGCAGCCTGATTCGCGTTAGCGACGGCGTTCGCAGTGTTCGCGGCGGTGTCTGAGGCGGCGACGCTAGCGGCAGGATCGGTGGTGGTGTTTGCCCTGTCTGCTGCTGCCGCGTCTTGATCGAGCGTTTCTTCGATTACCTGGATCGCTTGTTCCGCTTGGGGCACAGGCGTGGTTTCAATCTCGCTTGGATCAAAGTCATTGTCGGGAGTTGTTTCCACTTCAGGATTGGGCAGCGCGGCGACGTTCTCGTCGGTGGGGTCGGAGGCGTTCGCATTAACGATCCCGGTCGCGTAGTATATGCCCACAAATGTTAGCGCGCCCATCAGCAGCGTGACGCCCAACCAGGCGATCACAAAACTGCGTAGCTGGCGCTGGCGCGCCTTTGGCTTTGAGGACTGCATACTAATTATCTCCTGTGGTTTATCGTCAAAAATCAGTTTGGCAGGGGTTTCCCGCCAAAGCCGCAGCATTATAGCACATAAATTATTGTTTGCTAGTTCATAGATACCGCATTATCGTTTAATGAGCAAGTTGCACGCGGGATTTTGGCCCATTGGGGATCGATACATTAATCTGCCGTTAATGTTTCGGCGGCGCGATGACCCGCACCGGCCATTTACCCGTTTTGCGCGCGACATACGCGGCCCGGTACGCGGCGAACTCCGCATCCAGCGTAGAGAGCGGGCGTGCTGCGCCATCGACGACTACATCAGGATCAATCGTGCGAATCTTGGTGCTGACGCGGAAATCCGGCGCGGCATCGTCGCGGATAAAGCGTGTGGCGGGCGAGACTAACGCGAGTTGGGCGCGCAGATCGGGATCGGCGGCGGCGTGCAGTTTGCGCCACAGCGCTATATCTTCGCCCCAAAAATCATCCTCGGTGATCACGCCGCGATCCAACCCCAACCGGATCGCCTGCGCGCAGACTTCATAGAGGCCCACTTCGCGGAAGTTGGCCCAACTCGCATCATCGGCGGCGATGTACGTATACGCCAGCCACCGGGCCACAGCATAATTTTCGGTGCGATTATCCGTCATGATGCGCCCCTCGTGTACGATCAGGTGATCGAGCACATGGCGGATGGTGTCCGGCGTGCTGAGATGCAGATCGAGACTATCGCGCAGAAAATAATCGAGGCGATCCGCACAGAGCGCCGGGGCGGGTTGTTCAAGCAGTGAGTAGCGTTTTTCATCGAGAACCGCGCGCCATTCATAGCCGAAGCGCGTCAAGATCGCCGGGAGATCGGTTTGGGCGACGTAGGTTTCTTTGACGCGATCATGATAACTCTGATCGTTATGCCCATCGAAGACGTAATCGATCACATGACTGAACGCGGTATGGCTCACATCATGGAGCAGGGCGGCGATCTGTTCTTCCAACGATCCGCCCCAGCGCCGGACGAGCAGCATCGCGCCGGTGGAATGCTCAAAACGACTCACCGGGGCGGTGATCTGGACCAGGGCGCTGATGCCGTGCTGCGAGACGCCTTGCAAACGCTGCATGGCGCGGCTGTTGATCAGCGCGATCAGGACCGGTTCGGTGAGTTTGACAGGACCATAGATACGATCAAAAAGCGTGTGTTGTGTGTTCATAAGGAAATGATAACGCGGCCCGGCTTTTTTGGGGAATAATGAATGTGCTAAAAAGTATTAATTTTGCCTCAAGGTTGTTTTTTTCGTAAGGATTGGAATATATAATAATTTGTAAAGCTAGAAAAGCTCGACTTATGTTATGTTAGGAGATTGTGCTGATGGCAACAGAAGTAACACGTGTTCCTGGTTTACCTGTGGTGATCATTGACAACTTGCCGCCGATTAAGGTTCCAGATGATCAAATGGTTGCATCAACAGAAGCAGCTAAATTGAAACGTGAACTAGGCCGTCCAGTGTATCGGATTATTGGTGTCACCAAGATTGATCTCACTTTCAGTGATATGGTGATGGCGATGGGGGTGGATCGTGATCAAGAAGGTGGCGTCGGGGATGATGATGTGACCACTATCTTTGTCGGCTCTGGCGAACTGGTTAAAATGGGTACTAATGCACTGGCGGAACAAGATCAATATGGTGGCAAAGGCAAAGTCTTTATGTTTACCACACAGGAGGAAGCGCTGGCCTTCGTGCGCGAACGAGAAGGTAAGTAACGCCTCTGCCCGTTTTTCCTCTCATGCTGACCAGACTCCGGGCGGGAATCGTTTCCCGCCTTTTGTTTATGCGGTAATTATTCTTCTGCGGTTAGAGTTATCGCAATCGCATCACACGCCGGGCATGATCCATCAGGGCGAATGATCGCATAACCGGCTTCCGGGCTGCCCCCGCCAAAATACGCCGCATCCAAACTCCAGATGATCAACAGCCGTGCCTGAGCGTGTGTTTGACCGAGTTGTATCGTTTCGGTGATCCACTGCGCTTGCTGGGCGGCGGTGATGGGCTGTGCCCAGGCGAAATCGTCCGGCAAGGGATCGTATCCCTCTGACGAGAGATACCCCAGGCGGGTGAAACACAGGGGTAGGGTGCTGCCATCGGGCCGTTGGGCGGCTTGCCGGGCGCGTTCCGTTAGGGTTGACAGATAATATACGGGGCTGTCGCCGCGCGGATCGCCGGTGGTGCTGGTCGGGGATACCGTGCCGAGCGTATAGGCGACGCCGATGCAGTCGGCATATTGTGCGATCTGCGCATCCCCCAACTGGGTATAGTAGGTTTCTGCGTCCTCAGCCGGTGTTTCGGGATTCGTGACCGGACGCAGTGCGCCGGTGATCACCAGCGTCTGTGAATTGGCCGTTTTGATCGCGTGGTAGGTGTAGCCGAGCAGTTGCACATACTCAGCGGCGGTCATGCGCCCATTCATGCCGTACCACACTTCGATCCCATCAACACCCAGCGCCGCTAATTCGCCGACAAATTGCACGTAACCGCCGAGATACACGGCGCGATCTGTGCCCATAAACTCGAACGGATCGCCGGTCACGTTGAGCAGCACCTTGAAGCCGTTTGCCTGCGCTTCGGTGATGCTCTGGATATACGAGGTTGATGCTTGGCCGAGTTGGTAGCGCACATCCATTTTGACCCAGGTTAAGCCCATGCGCCCCACCTGGAGAATTGATGATGTGACGCCGCCGATTTGCGCGCCTGCTTCAAAACCGGGATTTAACTGTGTCGCTGCCAGCAGCGCTGGATCAACCATCTGGATCGGCTGCGACAGATCAAGCGGCGTGATTCCCGGCGGGATCGTGGCCTGGGCGATGGCGGCGGGGGGTTCGGTGGGGGCTGGCTCGTCGGACGCTGGCTCACCGGGCACACTGGTCGCGGCGAGCGTA
>JAFGJA010000418.1 GCA_016929355.1 Anaerolineae bacterium
CTAAAGCCGAATGGGTTGGTGATACGGGCGTGGATACATTTGATCCGGCACAAATCGCGTGGCTCGTGTTTGATGTGGGCTATTGGGAAAGCGCGCAGGTGGGTTCGATCTGGATCGACGATCTGGCTTTAATCGAATAACATACCAAGCTGCCCTCAATTAACCTATAAAGACAAGCGCCCCGATAACCTGGGGCGCTTGTTTCAAACAGCTATGGCAGCCCAATTGGACCGCCCCGAATACAAAACGAAATTACAGAGCTGAAACGATGTTCGAGAAGATGTTGCCGATGGCCGGGCCAAGCAGGACCAGCACGATAATCACGACAACAGCCACCAGCACGAGGATCAACGCATATTCAACGAGACCTTGACCTTCTTCACGCGGCATATACAGCATTGGGATTATACCTCCACCTATAAATGATTGAGAAAATGCGGTCCAATTTGGACTAACTTCATATTATCACAATTATTCATGTAAAATCACTAGTACTCTGGTCCTGCCACCTGTCTGAAAACGCTATGCTTCACCGGGTAGATCGTCGGCATCTTCACCCGCTTCATCACTGCCATTTACCGTGGGCAATTCGTGTGTTTCTTCATCAAAGGCATCCAGCGCCGCCTCCGATGGGACCTGATACAACCCCACTGTCGTCTCGCGCAGCAAAGCGGGATCGGCGGGCGGGTCCTCTGGTTCCACCTCAGCAGCGTCTTCCATCAAAATCACCACCACACTGATGTTATCTTCTCCGCCGCGTTGATTAGCCAGATCAACCAATGCTTGCGCCACCGGTTCGGGCGCATCGTGTTGTTCGGCGATGTGGTGCATGTCACTCGGCGAGACATGCCGCGTCAAACCATCCGAACAGAGAATCAGCCAATCGCCCACATTAAGAGTCCGGCTGTACAGATCGGCCTCGGTATCTTCTACTTGCCCTAACGCCCGGTACAACACATTGCGCATCGGGTGAACGGCAGCCTGTTCCTTTGTAATATGGCCTGACGCCAGCAGCGCTTCCACAAAACTGTGATCATCGGTGATCTGGTTAATCCAACCCTGTTGCCCATCGATCAGGTAGGCCCGGCTGTCACCCACATGGGAGATAATCACCCGTTTATCGCGCACAAAAGCTAACGTAATCGTGGTTCCCATCCCATGCAACTCTGAGTTTTCGCCAGCCCGTTCAATCACCGCATGATTCGCCCGCCGCACTGCCGAGCGCAGCTTATCGGAAATCTCATCTTCAGATAATTCATGAATCGTTTCACTGCCGCGCGCCTCGCCCAAAAAATCAGCCTGGATCGCTTCAACCGTGATGCGGCTGGCTTCTTCACCAGCCGCCGCCCCGCCCATCCCATCGGCCACCACCGCCAACACGATACCATGCCGCGCCCATAGTCCCACGCGATCTTCATTGTTGTCACGGACTTGCCCCACATTGCTCAATGCGCTGGCACGCGGCACTAATTTTTGCCGGTCTTTGTTCTCGGCCACCGATAAGGCTGCCCCGCAGCCAATACAAAAACTTGCCAGGGGTTTGTTTAATGTACCACAGCGCAAACAGGTAATCGGCGTGTCAGAAATAGCCGGGGGCAGCTTGGCTTTGGCATCATAGAGATGGCGAACCAAATTAGGCTCAAGCATATTTTCGCGCCCCTGCAAATGACGCAAAGCATCCTCAACCTGGCGGCGCTGGCGGTGAATACCACGTTCAACCGGCACATCGTCTAAATTTTTACCGCATTGAAAACAAAAAATCGCCCGTTCCAGGTTTTCATGGCTACAGTTGGGGCAAATCCGTTTATCCATCGCGCTTCTCCCTAATCGCAACTCTATGCTATCATTCTACTGACAGCCGTCATCGACGCAAGTTGCACCAAGTGATTTTTTGCTAAAGACCACTTGATTTCGAGTATAATGCAAACAGTACGCCGATCCCCAATTCAGTCAAAGGACATGCTGACGTGGTAGATTCTCGGCCAAATGTCTGGCAAATGCAATCTCGGCAAGATATACAGGGCTTAATCCAGGCGCTGCGCTACCCCGATCCCGAAGTACGGGGGCGGGCGGCAGTTGCGCTGCGCACCCTGGATGCCGTGCCCGCCGTGCCCGCCCTCAAAGCAGCGCTGCAAGACGAACTGGACGAACAAACCAGCAAATATCTCAAAGAAACCCTCCATATCTTAGATCAACGAACTGATGTGGGCTTAATGGCCCAAAGCGCCAATCTCGATGGCTTGATCAATGCGCTCAAAAGTGCGCGAACCGAAACGGTCATTGCTGCCGCCAAAGCATTGGGGAAGTTAGGCAACCGGCTAGCGGTTGAGCCATTAATTATCCTATTCCACAATTCAACATCTCCCCCGGCGGTGCGTTTAGCCGCCGCCGAAGCGCTGCTCGAATTGCAAAGCGCGCCCGCCGTTGTGACCCTGCTAGGCGCATTGCGACGCGATTCGTGGCAGGTGCGGCGTAATGCAGCCGCAGTATTGGGACAAATTCAAGCAATCTGGGCTGTTGAGCCACTCGCCGCCGCGCTGTATGATACGCATCCGGTAGTCCGGCGCACTGCCGCCGCCGCGCTCAAACGGATTGGGACACCCGAAGCGATTACCGCCTTACGCAGCGCAGTACGCGGTGAACAACCCACCGCCGCGCCCAGTGCCGACGAGCAGACTGTACACCAAACTCGTGATGAGCAAACCCCAAAAGTAACCACCAGTTCACCGCCGAATGCCGAGTCCGCGCCGCGTGAAACGCGCCCAGCCCCGCCTGCTGCCGAACAAAAAACACCATCACCACCGGCAGCATTAACCGCCGCGCCCGCTCCCGAATTCGACACTTTTTCGGACACAGAACAAGGAGAAATCCGCGAGTCGCACGAAACCCATCCGTCAGAATCAACCCAACCGGTGGTGCGCGTGCATAAACCGCCCCAGCCCCCCACCCGTCCCCGCATTGAGGTTGAGACAGCCGAAATTGGCCCCTATCAAACGGGCGAGCAGGTTAAAGAAGATGAACGACCCGAACCGGAAAAACCAACGCGCGGCCCCATTGCCCGCATGATCGCATTTTTGCGGCGGCAGGGAAATACCAATCATCAATAGCTGCACTGGCGGATTTCAATCAGTGGTTTCTGCGGAAGATAACGGATCGACCAGCGGCGGCGCATCAGACGATAATCCAGACTCCAGGGGGAAATCATCATTGGGTTCTGGCGCAGGATAATTTAGCGGTGGTTCGGAGGGTAACGGCCCTTCGACGCCCATCATGCGGCGGATCGCATCAAGTTCATCCTGCGAAATACCACTTTCACCAAAGGCATGGGTAAATGCAATCTGCTGAAACGCGATCCCCGCCATGTTGGGCATCGGGATCGCGCCGCGCGGCGCATCGTCGCTGTAGGCCGCACCTTGCATCAATACGCTGATAATAAGTGCGCCGACACCAACCCACTGAATAAGGGTCAGGCTTTCATCCAAAAAAATAAACGATAAACCCACGGCCACGGCCAATTCAGCAATTGCCAGCAGGGTTGCTTGCAGACTGCCAAAATTTTTGACCCCGGCAAACAAGGTCAGACGTGAAAGGGCGGTGGTAATGGCTAAGGCCACAATCGCCCACATTGCATCACCCTGTTGGGGCAGCCACCGAATATCATAGGCTCCCCGTGCCATGACGACAATGATCGCCATAACGGTAATCACGTAGAGGGTCACAGTTTGAGCCGGCATCTCCCACAACACACGCTGGCTCAGAATCACCGTTCCGGCAAATAACAAGGCGTTGCCCAGCATCAAACCCACACCCAACCAATTGAGTTGGCCTTGCACCCCGCCGGTAATAAACACTAGCCCGAATAACGCAAACATAATCCGCAGGCCAGTGCGCCAACTCAGCGTTTGCCCGCCCAACCGGGCCAACAGCACCACAAAGATCAAATACATGCCGTTGATCAACTGTGACAGCGACGCATCCAGCCGCGAAAGACCGTTATAGTACATCAGCGATCCGACACCATTCACCACGCCGACCACAACACAGCCCAACAAGCCTGCCGGATAGATGTAGATGAATTTGCGCCAGAAGATCAGGTAAAGAATCCACAACATTCCGGCGGCTAACGCGGTACGGATTGCCGCTACCGTGAACGGGTCTGAACCGCCACGCAGCGCCAGCTTGCCAAATATAGGAGCCAGTCCCAAGAAAACCGGTGATGACAGCGCTGCGATGAGGCTGTAACGAGCATTAGAATGATCGGCCATAGATAGTTTTCGTGTCTACTTATGGTGTGTAGGGCAACTGCTTGGTATCTTTGGATTTCGCCGGAAGTTCAATGAAGAATGTGCTACCGGGCATATTTTCTTCATCGCACCCTTCGCTTTCAACCCAAATTTTGCCGTGATGTGCCTCAACAATGCCCCGGCATATCGCCAACCCTAGTCCCAACCCGCCGCCGCGAAAGGCTGTTTTACTGGTCGAATGAAGCTGGGTATCCCCGGCGGTATAAAACCGGTCAAAAATACGTTCGTGCTCATGGGGATCGATCCCGATCCCAGAATCGGTGATCCCAACCTGAACTCGCCGATTCTTCTTTTCAACTGTATCCTTAGCCGATATAGTGACCTGCCCCCCATCCGGTGTGTATTTAATGGCATTCCCTAGAATATTATTGATCGCTAACTCCAATAAGGTCCCGTCCGCATAAAAGGCGGGCGGCCATTCCTGCACATCGTAGACGATCTGAATCCGGCGTTGGTTAATCACTGCCTGATACCCCTGTACCACCCGCCCCATAATCTGATCGATCCGTATCAAGCCGGGTTTCAAATCCACTCGCCCGGAGGCAATCCGTGATACGGTGACAATTTCATTGATAACCACATTCAAGCGCTCGATGGAATCGATCAAACCGGTCAGACAGGCGAATACTTCGGGGTCCTGCGCCATCAAATATTGGATCGGGGCTGATTCCTGAACCAACCGACTGTAGCCGTAAACGGTCGTTAACGGCGTGCGCAGTTCATGCGCGGTCAGTTGGATGAAATCATCCTTGATCTGGTCCAGCTTGCGCAGCGTTTGATTGCTGGTTTCCAGCGTGCGAATCGTTGATTCCAGGCGTTCGACCAATTCCTGATTATAGGCTTGCTGCGCGGATTCAATCGCGGAGGCATCAACTTGATCTTTCTGCCCGGCCAGGTAATTCTTGACCTGATCGGGCAGTTTATCAATATCCACCGGCTTGATGATATAGCCCGTCACCCCGGCGACAAATGCCTTTTTGCGATCTTCATCCTGGCTTTGGGCGGTCAAAGCCACAATCGGCACAGATTTCAAACGGGGATCAGCGCGCAGACGGGTGGTAATTTCGCGCCCGCTTAAATCGGGCAAGTTGATGTCAACCAGGATCAGATCGGGCACATGCTTTTTCGCCAGATCAATACCGGGCAGAGCGCGATCTGCCAACAGCACATGAAAACCGGCGTGCAGCAGCACCCGTTGCACCAGCACCTGACTCCCCGGATCGTCCTCAATGTACAGAATAGTCT
Organism: Anaerolineae bacterium; assembly: GCA_016929355.1. Taxonomy (GTDB): domain Bacteria; phylum Chloroflexota; class Anaerolineae; order Aggregatilineales; family Aggregatilineaceae; genus JAFGJA01. The sequence continues at coordinate 5,550 of JAFGJA010000418.1, forward strand.
GTTGTGTCATCCCAGTTTCCCTGCCTATGACGCCAGCATCAAGTGAAGGTTATTGCAGTGTACGAATGATACTTTGTAGCAATTCCTCATCCAAAAAGCTGCCTTTTTGCAACAAGGTATCAATCTGACCGCTTAACCGGTCCCGTTCGCGCGGCGTGAGTTCTTTCGCCGTCAAGACGATCACCGGAATCTCGTCAAGCTCTGGGTTCGATTTCAGAATATCGATCACCTGGAACCCATCCATGCCCGGCATCATCAAATCGCAAATAATCACGTCGGGTTTGACCTGGCGCACCAGTTCGATTCCCTGCGGACCATTGGTAGCGATCTCCACTTTGTACTGGCCGCGCGTTTGCAAAATGCGACTGATCAGGCGAGCAGCATCATCATTGTCTTCGATGACAACCACGCGGCGCACCGCCTTATCCACCTGTTCCAGCGCGGAAAGCAACCCCTCTTCGGGCAGTGAAATCGTGCGTCCGGCTTTGGAAACATCGACCTGACGTTCCCACTGATCGTCTAAAATGTGTTTCTCAACGGGGAAAGTATGGCCGGAACAATTGACGACCACCACATCATCCGGTTTGATCGTGCCGTTACGCACCATCTTAAACAACCCGGCAAACATAACCGCCGTTGCCGGTTCAACCGACAGCCCATCCACGCGCGCTAATAAACGCATCGCTTCAAAGGCTTCTTCATCAGTGGCGCTTTCGGCGGCTCCGCCCCATTTTTGCATGATGTCCCATAACAATTCATACGCGCGGCCCGGACGCCCGGTGCTCAGGGTAGCGATCAGCGTTTGCGGATTTTCAACCGGTATGGCGATCCGCTGCCCGGCCTTGAACGCTTCAATCATGGGCGCACAGCCCGCCGATTGGACCATTCCAATCGCGGGGATTTTATCAACCATGCCCAGGTCCATCAGTTCACGAAAGCCTTTAGCGACGCCAATCGGCCCCATACCGCCGCTCACGCCTTGAATAAACCAATCCGGCGTGCGCCAATTGAGGTCTTCGGCGATCTCATAGGCCATCGTTTTCATGCTCTCAATCGCGGCAATGCTTTTAATCCCGCGATCCAGAAAGATGCTGCGTGCTTCGGCAAAACGCGCCGCGACAGCTTTGGTTTCGTCATACGTGCCCGTGACCTTGATCACTTCGGAGCCATAGAGCGCGGCTTCGCGCATCTTTTCGCCGGGAACCTGACTCGTGAAAAAAGTCCACATCTTGATCCCGGCGCGCGCCGCATACGCGGAATAGGCAATAGCGACATTGCCGGTTGAAGCGACCACCGCTTCATCAATGCCCATCTCATTCAAGACGGAGATCGCAACCGAGGCTTGCCGGTCCTTAAACGATCCGGTTGGCCCCTGGCGTTCGTCTTTAATATAGAGATTTTTGAGGCCCAGCATGGAACTGAGATTCCGCGCCTTGAGCATTGGCGTGCCACCTTCGCCCATCGTAATGATGTTATCGAGATTGCGCAGGGGCAGCAGTTCGTGATAGCGCCAGATGCCGGGTTTGCGTGTTGCCAGTTGTTTCTGCCAATCGGCCCGGCGTATCACCTCCATATCATAATGCGCTTCGAGGATGTTCTCGCCACATTGGGGACATGTCGTTTGGCGGCTCACATAATTCATGACATACCCACAATTGGTGCAGTGCAGTTCTATTTTTTTTGTGCTTGAGGTATCCAAAACTAATCATTCTCCCTCAGGGGTCCCAATTGGGATTCAACACGGTTAAGCAAATGATCCTCGTCCAATACATCTTTGCGATAGATGTCAATGAATTCAAGCATCGCGCGCTCGTCGTCGCTTACTTCGTCGGCAGTGAGCACCAATACGGGAACCTGCGCACGCCGGTCCAAATTGCGCATAGTTTTCAGCACTTCAAAACCATCGATTTCCGGCATCCGCAGATCAAGGATCACTAAATCAAGCCGACCAGGACGTTGCAACACATCTAAGGCTTGCTGGCCGCTGGTTGCATCGATAATATCATATCGGCCAAAGGTTTCCAGGGCTTCTCGGAACGCCCGGACGGTTTCGGGCTTATCATCCACAAACAAGACACGCTGACGATTATATTGCCGATCAACGTTCTGGACGATCTCCACCAATTGATCTTCAGAGAGGGGTTTCGCCAGATACGCCACCGCGCCCTTTTCCAGGGCACGCGCCTCATCAGGATTTATCGTGCAGACAATCACGGGAATATGGGCTATCTCGCGCACAAAATCCAGCGCTTGCCATCCCGCTTCACTGCCCGTGTTCACATCCAGCACAATCAATTCAGGATTGATCGCGGACAACATATTGTACATATCGTCCGGCTGCGTGATGCCTAAAACCTCATAGCCCACTCTGGACAAATAACGCCGGTAGAGGTTGATGACTTCGACGCTATCATCCAACACCAGGATCGTCGTCCGGCGCGGGGTTGGTTCGGGCGGAGCCTGGGGCGTGCTGGTTGGCGCAAGCGGTTGTGCGGCAGTTTCGGCTGAACCGCCCGCCGCATCCTCTTCTACCGACGGCGGATTAACAGGAATCGTGACGCTGAACGTAGACCCGACTCCCGGCTCACTCTCAACCCAGATACGCCCACGCTGCAATTCCGTCAGCGATTTAGCGAGCGGCAACCCCATGCCTGTCCCGCCTACGGATCGTGTCAGCGAGTTATCAACTTGCTGGAATGCCTCAAACAACAGGGGCATATCCTTCTCGGCAATACCAATCCCCGTATCCGAAACAGACACTTGCACGAATACTTCGTCATCTTCCATGATGGGAAAAGCCGAAAGCGTGATACTGCCTTCAGGGGTGAATTTGCTGGCATTGGAGACCAGATTCAGCAACACCTGCCGCGTGCGAAATTCATCACCGTACACCTGCGGCAGATCATTGGCAACCTCAGTATGCAGCCGGATCGGTTTATCGCGCGTCAGACCAACCGCGCTTGACATAACACCCTTGATCACTTCATCCAGTTTGAATGTGCCAAAGGCCAGCTCCATTTTGCCCGCTTCGATCTTAGCCTGATCCAGAATATCATTCACCAACCCCAGCAGATGTTTACCGCTATCATGGATCGTGGCAAGGTCTTGTTCCTGCATATCGGTCAATGGGCCATCAATGCCTTTGAGGATTACGCGCGAAAACCCGATGATCGAGTTGAGCGGCGTGCGCAGTTCGTGACTCATCGCCGCCAGGAAATTGGTTTTGAGTTGATCCACTTCGAGCAACCGTTCATTCGCGGCCTGCACTTCGCGCAGCAGCCGGGAATTCTGGATAATGGCGGCCAACGAGCCACTCAGTGTTTGTAACAACCGCAAATTGTTTTCGCGGAAGGCATTGGCTTGCTCACTTTCCACGACCAACACGCCCGCCAGCGAACCACCCGCCGTCAAGGGCACGGCCATCACCGACAGCGTTTCGGCTTGAATCGGCAGTTCGCGCGGGTCTTCGTTCACATTGCTGATAATGACCGCTTCGTGATGGCGCACAATCCACCCCAACAAACCGCGATCAATATCGACCAGGGATGGCGCTTCATCACTTCCATCCGTCGTACCAACGCCTGCACCTCTAAACATGGATTGATTGGTTTCATCCGGCAGGTAAATGCTGGCATTGGACACTTTCATCGTCCGGCGTAAGGTGCGCACCGCCTGCACCAGCGATTCATTGAGGTCGGGCGAAGCGGTAGCCGCCGTCGTGACATTGAACAAAAAGGCCATTTCTTCGGCGCGCTGCTCCGAAATTTCAAACAGCCGCGCGTTATCAATCGCCGTTGCCACCATATCCGCGAGCGAGGCTAACATCTGCGCGTCTTCATCGGTAAAAGCCGCGGAACGATTACTCTGCACATCCAATGCCCCAAGAATCTGACCGCGCGCGATTAATGGCAACGCCATCTCCGAGCGCGTATGGGGCAGCAGGGGGTTAGGCTGATGAACAACGCGAGCATCAGCCGTATCCAACGCGATTTGTGGCTCGCCGGTTGCTGTCACCTGACCGATCACCGATTTTGATCCGACGGGCAAACTGTGTTCTTTTGCCAGCAATTCGCGGCCTGCTTCGCCGGTTGAGGCGACCAATTTTGCACGTTGGGCATGATCATCGATCAAAAAGATTTGGGCATGATCGTATTCAAACGAGTCCCGGATCAGATTCACAACCTGAATCAATAATTCCTCCACACGCAAAATGGAGGTTACAGCCCGGCTGATCTCAGCAGAGGTGCTGAGTTGACGCGCGCGGCGCTGCGCTTGCTGGTACAGGCGCGTATTTTCCAACGTAATGGCGGCCTGATCAGCCAGTGCTTCCAAAATACGGATGTCACTCTCACTATACATCCCCGCCATCTCCAACCCAATCAAGATGCCGCCCAGCGTGCGATCCGAAATTTGCAGGGGGATGACAGTACACGCCTGCATGTGCAAATCATGCAGCAGGAGTTTGAGATTTTCATCCTGGACCCGATCACGATCCGTAATCTGGGTGATCAATGGCGTTGTGAAATATTGCCACAAGGGGAACTCATCGGCTCGATACCGCTCGCCCACCGCCTCAACAACCGGATTATCACCCCACAGCGCCAACAACTCAATCGAGGAATAAACGCTGGCCTCGCCTGCGCCCAATAAACCATACAAATACGCATGAGATGCCGGTTGCGAAGTCGCCGATTCAACGAACGCGCTCAAAATATCTTTGGGCGTTTGCGCATCGGCAATGACCCGGCTGGCGTTATAGAGTTGGGCCGTTTCTTGCAGAGCTTCCTGGGTCTGCGCGAACAGACGTTGATTTTCAATCGAGATAGCCGATTGATCCGCTAACGTGGTCATGAAGCGCCGTTGTTCTGTCGAGATCGCGTGACCTTCAGCGAAACCAACCACCAGCCACCCATTCGAATCGCCGCGCACCCCTAACGGAAAACTACTCAATATGGACACATTTCTGGCGGCGAAATAGTCTTGCATTTCATCCGGCACAGTGTTCCGATTGATAATGACCGCTTCATCTTTAAACAGTGGGGCTAACGCGCGAATATCATCACGCGATAAATCATCGGCGGGCTGGCTCATCGCCTGGGTAATGTCCTCATCACTGCCGCCCAGCGCGCGCAAAAAGACATAGGTCCGATCCGGCGAAACGAGGCTGGACTGCCACAAAATCACCTCGAACAGTTCATCCATGCTCCCGGCACGCGAAATCGAACGGCTGGCCTCATAGAGCAAGGTGGTTTCACGCAGACTATCTTGCAGAGCATGTTCGAGTTGTTGCAGTTCGGTAATATCCTGGAAAGCGCCCACCACTGCCGTCACCGTACCGTGCTGATCGACAATCGGGGCCGCCTGCGCCAGCATACTGATTTTATACCCGTTGGGATGGACAACCGTCATATCATCCACCAAAACCGGCTGGCCTGTCGCAAAAACGCGCGTCAGGGGCAGTTCAGCGCGGGGATATACCATATCGGTCCCCGTGCGCACAATCGAATAGGACTCCGGCGTGCTCACCGCGCCGGGCTTCATATCCGGCCCCAACAGATCGCGCAAATTTTGATTAGAGAGAATAATCCGCCCAGTCTCATCCACCACCAGGATACCGGTGGGCATCGTTTCCACGATGGTTTGCAGATTCTCGCGCTGGCTTTCCGCCTCATCAAATAAACGCTGGTTCTGTGTTGCTACCGCCACCTGACTCGCCAGCGTCGCCACCAACTGAATATCGCGTTCATCCAAATTCGTTTCGTCCAACGCACGCCCAATCAACAGCACCCCGACTACCTGGGCCGCGAGTTTGACCGGCATTGCCATGTGTTTGCCCCAAACCTGTGAGGTGGCGTCATCCAATTCGCCTACCGCCGGATGTCCGGCAGGATCATTAACCAGCACAATTTCACCAATCTGCGCGGCTTCCGCCAATGCATTCTGATCGATACCGATCTGAACTATCTGGGGCAATTCCTCGCGCGATGTAACGACCCGGCGCAGTTGGGTACGATCATCGGTCAGCAAACCAAACCACCACCGATCATAGTTACCGGGACCCGCTACCGCATCAAACAGGTTCGTCAGCCCGGTTTCGAAGTCGCCCCCAATCTGGCTCGCCAACTGCCCAGCTTCCGCCAAAGCCCGTGCGCGGCGCGCTTCGATCTGCGCTTCCTCAAACAAGCGGCGGTTTTCAATCGCAATCGCCAACTGATCCGCTAACGCGCTCACGAAAGTCCGGTACGACGCATCAAACCCGCCCGTGCGCGTACTGCTGCATAACAACAGACCAAACCAACGCCGCCCCGCTACCAGAGGAGCCAATAACGCACTTTGTGAGTGCAAACTGTTGAGTTTGGCGCGCAAGGGGTGATCGGCAGCCAGTTCGCGGCGAATGTCGCTGTAAATAACCGGCTCATCCTGCGGCAGCACCTCGTATTCATCATACGTGAGCGGAATTAAACGCACCCGTTCACTGGTCGCAGTCCGTGATGTTGACACCCGGCGCTGCCAGTTATATGCACTTTCGAGATATTGCACGAGCATGGGGTCCGGCCCGGAGATCAAAATATCAATATGATCCACATTTGCCAAAAGATTCAACTGCTCGGCAATCAGACTATAGATCGTTTCTAGATTAGGCGCGCTGCTCACCGTGCGAGCCGTTTCATACAACTGCTCGGTTTCGGCCAAGGCCCGCTGCGTTTGCGCAAATAGACGCGCACTTTCCACCGCTAACGCCACACGTTCGGCAACCGCTTCGACCAACAACCGGTCATCGCGGGATAATGACGTTTCTGTTTCCAGTTCAGCGATCAAGGAACCAATTACCTCGCCGCGCACACGAACGGGAATAGCAACACTGTTGTTGGTATCCGAACCAGGGGGTTGTTCTTTCTGATCATCTAACGGAACGATCTGCAACTGATCATAAACATAACCAAGCGGCGCTTGCCTGCTTTGATCCTCGATAAAGTCGCGCCACGCTGATTGCGTCAATTGGCGATTCAGATCATTAATTTCGTCCAGACGATGATCCGATTCGGACAACAATTGCGCGTTTTCGATGGCGATTGCCAACTGGTCGGCTAACACTTCGAAAATGCGCACCATTTCGTCGGTAAATACATCGGGTTCCGTGCTTTGCACATCCAATGCGCCAACAACGCGCCCTTCAATACTGAGCGGCAGCGCCATTTCAGCGCGGGTTTCCGGCAAAATTGGATTAGGTCGCCAGGGCACTTCCCCGCGTAAGGTGTCGGACGCCATGATGGTTTTGCCGCGATCCGTCACATACCCGATGACCGAATCGGAACCAACCGGCAGCTTATGCCCTAATTCGATCAGAGTACGCCCCGCCTCGCCGGTGCTCTCAACCAAGACCGCATATTTACCCAGATCATCCACCAGGAAAATCTGCGCATGGTAAATTTCATCAAACCGGCGGCGAATTTGCTCAACTGTCTCTTGCATTACCCGGTCAATATCGTGCAAACTCGTCGCAATACGACCAATTTCCGCCGACATTTGCAGGTCGCGGGTGCGTTCCGCCACATTCATTTCGGTTTTTTCGTATAACGCCACCAATTCAGTACGCGATTGCTGTAAATCGCCCGCCATCGAATTCAGGGTTTCGGCCAGATCGCGGATTTCACGACTGCCATTCACTGCAATCTGGTGATCGAGGCGTCCGGTGCTGAAACTCTGTGCCCCCTGACTCACGTCTTTAAGCGGGACTGTAATGTTGTTGCGTAAAATGACGAGGGTAACGACCAGAACCAGCACAATCACAAATGAGGCAATGACAACGGACGACGCCAACCCACGCAAAACACTCGCATCAATGTAACTGGTCGGAATGCCCACCGTAATATAAAACTGGGCCTCGCCCCCTACCGGATTATCAAAAATGGTGCTGACCAGATAGGTTTTACCAAAACCCGGCACATCGCGGCGCACCGCCTCGCCCATTGGCAGATCGGTTAAGGCATCGACCACTTGCCCTTTATAGGCGGCATTGGAATGAAAGACAATCGCACCGTTCAACCAGGTCACAGCAATGAAATCAATATCTTCATTTTGTGTAACCAGACTTTGCAACCGCTCATCTAGCTCCGCGATGTCATCCAGCGTCACAATCAAGGGCGCAACCGCCTGGATCGTTGCGTTTACGCTGCCAATGAGCACTTCACCGCGTTTCTGTTCAGCCTCAACCAGCGCATTACGTTCTTGCACGCTCTGGGCAAATTGCAAAGCGATCAGCAAAAACAAAAACGCCAACACAATGACGATCACAAGCTGGCTTTGGATGTTCAGTTTTTGTAGTTTTTGTAACATACTACTTCGTTACCTGCTCATAACGGCCCGATCAGGACCCTAGTTTGTCGATGTTTGTGATCACCTATCCATCTGGCTTGATTTTACCATGATGCACGTCACCCATGCTGATGACCGGATCGACAGACCGGCTAAAGCGCTGCTTTTCGCCACAATTCTATCTGAATGCCAACCATCTCCTGCCCGTTACCGTTCCCTCGGTTACCAGTACCCGCACGAGGCGGACTGGTTTTATTCGTCGTCGGCTGACTCACCAGGAGGATGCAAACGGATCGCCGTGCGAGGCAGGCGCAAAGCTTCCCCCAGTTCGCGGACAGCCGTTTGTAGAATTTGGTCGATATTCGTCGAACCGATCAGCTTACTCGAAATCTGGTTCACCAACAATTCACGCTGCGCCGCCTGACGACTTTGCTCAAACAAACGGATATTTTCGGCAGTCAGGCCGAGGCGCGTTGTCAGTTCGAGCGCGGTTTGGCGTGCATCCCGCGTATAACGCGCTTCAGGAACCTGCCATTCGACTGCGCCTAGCACCTGTTCGCGCAGCAAAATCGGCACGGCAAATGTCACCGTATCACCTTCAATACGTTCCGCAATCTGCTGGGTACGCATCGCCTCCCGTTGCAAATCACTCCACTCGCCAGCCACCACCGGAGCCGGACCTGATACCGCACTCAGGGCTTCCGCGCCGCGCCGGTGTTCGATCTCGCTCCACACTGTTTCCGTCAGCGAACGATTCAGGCGTTCGATTTCCTGTAGGCGATCAATGGATTCGGCAAACAGCATTGCGTTTTGAATGGCAATCGAAATTTGATCGGCCATCCCTTGAAACAGGTCCACATCCTGATCCGAAAACGCATCTGGCTCTGTACTCTGCAAATCCAACGCGCCGATAATGCGTGCCCCGATCCGTAAGGGCAGGGCCATTTCAGCGCGCGTATCCGGCAAAAACTCATTCCGTCTATGGATCGGGTTATGGGATGTATCCAGGGCCACTACCGCGTGACCTGTCGCCGTGACGCTGCCCAACACACTCTGGCTGCCGACTTCAAGATAATGCCCGCGCTGCAACAGTTGGCGACCAGCCGGGCCGGTTGAAGCGCGCAAAACAGCGCGATCCGTTTCGTCATCGATCAAAAACACCTGCGCGTGATAGATCACGTCAAACTGATCGCGGATCAGATTCACTACTTCTTCCAGCAGCATATCCAGATCGCGGATATTCGTCAGCACCCGCCCAATTTCAAGAGTCGTTTCCAGATTCCGCGTGCGTTCGGCAACACGCTGTTCCAGTTCGCTGATCGCACTGAGCAGTTGATCACCTACTTCGCTCAACGTGTTATTCAAAATGCCGATTTCATCGCGGCGGGTTTGCAATGGTACGCGCACATTCACATTACCGGTGGCAAGCTGGCGCGCCGATTCGGTCAAGAGGGAAATCGGGCGCGCGATCAACCACGTCGTGAGCGCCGTCGTGATCACGCCCATCAGGAGCATACTCGCTCCGATCAACAGAAAGGTAAACACCCCTTGTTCCATTGCTTCGCTGCGCACATCACTCATCGGCGTTTCGATCAGCAACGTGATCGCCGAACCATCCAGCAGCATCTTTTTCAGATAGTAGCCCATCACATCGGTTTGCAGCAGGGGACTATAATATTGCCCAACACCCGCCTGCCCGTGCTGCGCCATCTTAAACCCCCGTGAATCGGCGGCATTCTGGACCGTATCACCCTCGGCTGACGGATCGATCAGGTTGCCATTTTCATCCAACACAAAGGTATACGTGGGATTTTCGGCGGGGGGCACATCTTGCAGCAGCGTAACCATCTCAGCCAGCCCAAGTTCCGACTCCTGCATCGCCTGCTCAAGTTGGGACACCTGATACGTGCCCAACGCTTGCAACCGAATTTCCTGTTCATTTTCGATCTGCCGTCCCTGCTGGTAATGCACATAGCCGATCCCAATTAGCGAAGTCGGCAGTATCACGACCAACAGAAAAATCACCGCAAGTTTGGTCCTGATCGGCCAATGGATAAAACCTAGCAATCTTTGCAAAAAATGGCGGAGTGACATAGTGGCTCCTACGCCCGATCATTCGAAAACTTAATATCATCCGGCAGCCCTAAACGCACCCTGGTATGTGTTGCGCCTAAAGCCTCTTGAAATTGCACGGCGGCTTCCATGAGCAGCGCATGGAGTTCATTGTTAGACTGCAACTCGGATGTGATTTGATTCACCATTTGCTCGCGCTGCGCCGTTGACTGGGCCTGCTCGAACAAACGCGCATTTTCCAGCGACAGGGCCAACCGATCTGAAATCGCCTGCACCAGGTCAAGCACCGCCCCTGACCATTGCTGTTCATCGTTGGGGCGGCGGAATTCGAGCGCTCCCAGAATTTGCCCGCGCAGGCGAATCGGCACACTGAGCGTATCCATTGTATGAGTCCGGTCAAGACGCGCCTGCCCATCGACCAGCGTTTGATTCAGAATCTCGGATTCGGACTGCGCAATAATCACCGTGCCATCGCGCAAATCGAAACCGGGCACTGTATCTTCACGTTCCGCCAGATAGGTTCCCCAAGTCGTGCCCACAATTTGCCGGTTCATTTTAGCAAGTTCGCGCCGGTTCGCTTCAATCTGGTCGATCAATTTATCGCGTTCGGTAAAGCTGGCCCGTAATTCATCCACCTGCTGGATGCTATATAAAGCTGCCGCCAGGTGATTGCCGATAATCGTCACCACATGCATCAATTCGGAAGAAAAGGCGCTTTTCTCGGTGCTGTGTAGATCAAGCACCCCAAACGGGAAATAATCCTTGACCCGTAGCGGGACCAAAACCTGGCTCTGCGTCGCCGGCAAAAAACCAGAGCGCCGCATATCGGAATCGCTGTCCAGAATGACCAAAGGTTCCCGGCTGCGCAATGCATCATTAACTGGGCTGTCTTCATCCGGTGTTGATAAACTGTCTTCTTCGAGCAACCGCCGCCCGATATAACCGGTGCTGGCTTTCAACACGGCTAACCCACTCGTCGGATTCGTGAGAAACACTTGCACATGATACAGGTCCAGCGCGGTACGCAGTTCTTCAATGGCCTGATTCAAGGCATCACCGGGCGCGGGCAAACCAGCCAACGTTTGACTGATCGCTTCGGTCACAGCCAGGATGTCCACCAATTCGCGCTGTTGGCGTAAAGCCTCTTCAGTGCTGGTTAAAAACAGCCAGAGCATGGTCGCATTTAGCCCTATGACCACCACAAACGTAATCAGCGTGGACCGGATGCTCTCGGTTATATCGCCAAACGGCGTCGGCTCCATATCCACATTGATCTGCATCAAACCGCCCACCACCACAATGATCACCAACAGCAGGATCACGGCAAACTGTTCGGAACGCTGTAACAGCACCCCGGCTGCCGTTAACGGCAGCGTCAGAACGATAATAAACGGCGAATCCAGCCGGTAATCGGGAAACGTGGTGAGCAGCGAGGCGACCAATATATTGAGGACAAATAACCAGCGTGCCCGATTCAATTGGCCGGTCTGCAAAAAATGATGGGTAATCAGCGTGATCGTAAAGGATACGGGGACAAATAAGGTGAATGCGTCCAGCGTATTATCGAGCGCCCACCACATCAGCAACGGCATAGCCAATATGGTTAATAACAACCAGATCAGGTTAATCCATAATAACCGTTGGGCCTGCTGCTGCTCGACCACTTCGGGATAAGCTGTTCCCAATGTCGTTAAACGTGTCATCCAGATTCGCATTGTTTCGTGATTCCGATCTACAGGTCGCCATCCAGAGAGGGCATATCGGTTTCCGTCGTTTTTCGCACATCCGACAGGGCATCGTCCTGCCGGGGCGGGGTGGGCGTATCGGGTTCTGCCGGGATAATGTCACGGGCCACCAAACGGATCGCGCCTTGTTTTGCCTCCAACACCTGCCCTAAGGTTTCAACGGCAGTGGTCAACACATCCTCAATCGTGGTTAACCCCTGCAATTGGGCCGTGATCCGATTGATCTGCAATTCGCGCTCGGCGGCAAGTTGGGCCTGTTCAAACAGGCGCGCATTTTCCAGGCTGAACGCCAAACGCTCGGTCACAGCCTGTAACAGATTGCGTACTTCGGTCGGATTGTGTGTATCGGCAAGCTGCACCTCAATCGCCCCCACCGGCTCGCCACGAATGGTGATCGGCAGGGCCATCACTTGCTCATCATCGTTTTTCTGAGTTACGACCCGCCGCCGTTCCGCCGCTTGCAGCATCGCCGGAGTCCAGGCCAGCGCCCCGCGCTCGATGTTATCACCGGTAATTTTCACACCGAATTGTTCGTGCCCGCGTTCGTTCACATATTCCTGCCACGATTCGCCGGTCAACTGCCGGTTCAACCGTTCAATTTCGCGCAAGTTGGTTTCGCTCTCCAGAAACAAGCGGCGGTTTTGCAACAAGTTGCGCTGCTGCGATTCAAAGAGTCGAGCGTTATGGATCGCCTGACTCACCTGATTCGCCATGACAGATAGTGTTTCAATATCTTCCTCGGTGAACGCATTGGGCCGCGTGCTTTGCACATCCAATGCCCCGATCACTTCATCGCCCACCACTAATGGCAGCACCAACACGGCGCGCGTATTGGCTAATACATCGGGGTGACGATACGCCGTTTTGGTAATATCCGGCACGTAGCGCATATCCTCCGCGCTGATGCTTTCACCGACCACCGTGCGCGGACCAATCGCCACCTGAAACCCCTGTGATAGCAGCGTCCGCCCCTGTTCGCCCGTGCTGGCGGCGAGATTCGCATAACCATGCGCCTCGTCAACAATAAAAATCTGCACATGGTAAAATGCGAAACGCTCGCGGATCAGATCGACGGTTTCGGTCAGCAGTTCGTCCAGATTGAGAATGCGCGAAATCGTCTGCCCGGTCATCGACGTGGCGCGTGTCTGGCTAATGACGCGATGCACTTGACTGAGCGTGGTTTCTAAACTCCCCGCAAATAACCAGAGCATCAGACTGGTGATGGTGATATTGCTGCCGGAGAAAAAGACAATCGTTGATAACTCGTCGATAGGCTCCGTGCCCAAACGCCCCTCAGCCCGGATCAGCAGCATAACAACCAGGGCCGCCAGCACGTAACTATACGCAAAGATTGCGCCACGCCGCCCAAAAGCCAGACTCGCATAAATAATGAGCATCGGGAAAATGATGCCCGTTGTCATCGTCCCCGCGAGCAAAACATCGGATACGGTGTAGGCGGCGAGTAATACGCCAAGATTCAACATTCCAACAAACAAATGCCCGTTCTGGATCAAATAACTGGTCACAAAAGCAATGATCCAGGCAATCGGGAACATGATCAAGACATACGCTTTCATGCGCTCGGTGCGCTGCGACACCAGCCCAACGAGGAACAAGATATTCATGATCAGCAATAACAGTCCGGCTCCCGAACTAAACGGTAAGATGATCCGCGCACGCATCGTATTAAGCGGCGTGCGATAATCATGCCGGACGACAAACAGCCAATTAAGCAACTGCGGCATTAGGCGCGCCCCTTTACTGATTGATCGGATTGATCGGTTTCGGTCCGGCCCAGGCGGATGGTAATCTGCTCGGCGGCGAGCGCTTTTTGCAACAGGCGCGCGGTCTGTTGGACAATCGCATCAACGCCGGTAGCAGTTTGGAGTTCGGTCCCGATGTCATTAATTAAGGCTTCGCGTTGGGCGACACGCTGCGTTTCATCAAACAAGCGGCGGTTTTCGAGCGCCAGCCCTAAACGCTGCCCCACCGCTTGCGCCAGATCAAAGACTTCATCTGGCAAGGGGGCTTCCGATTTGATTTCAAACTCCATCGCGCCCACCGCTTCGTTACGCACAATGATCGGCAGCGAAAGCACACGCTGGCCGCCTTTGGTGATCGTGATCACTTGATGGTGCTTGGCCGCTTCATTGAGCGTGGGGGTCCATTCCGCTTCGTTGGTAATTTCACCCGACTCCAGATCAAAGGTCATGGCGGCAGTTTCAGGTTGCAAACGCAAATAATCGCTCCAGGCGCGCCCGGTAAGTTGGTCATTTAAGCGCTCGATCTCGCGTAGATTGGCTTGCGTTTGCTGGTAAAGTGCCCGGTTTTCGCGGATATTGCGCTGCGCTTCTCCATAAAGCAGCAGCCCATCCAACGCAATACCGAGCTGAGTGCCAATCGCGCGCAGCAGCACCAGATCAGCCGGGGTAAATGCCTCGACCTGGGTGCTTTGCACATCCAACGCACCGATCACTTGTTCATTGACAACCAACGGCAACGCATACTCCGCGCGCGTCTGCGGGAGCAGGGGATTCGGTTTGAGAGGCGTACCCCCGGCGTAATCCTGAATCACCAATTCATTCTGTGTCAGCGTAGCCCGACCAACCACACTCAATCCGCCGACCTCAAGTTCATGCTCCTGGGCCAACAACTGCTGCCCAACCGTGCCGGTGCTCGCCCGCAAGGTTGCGATCTGACTCTCAGGCCGGATGAGATACACTTCGGCATGATAAACCGCCGGAAAATAGTTGACGACCTGCTCAGTAAAATGTTCCAGAAAATCATCCAGTTCATGACGTTCGAACAAGCTGCGAGCGACTTCCGCCCCAACATCGATCAAGATTTTCGCATCTTCGGGGGTCGTGGATTGGGCGCTGTGTTGAAAGAGAATAACCGTCTGGCCCATCAAGCCCACTAAAGCCAATATCCCCATGACTTGCGTGAGATACATCGCCGTGCGCCAAAATACCTCATCACGACTCAAATCGCCCACATCGGCAAAACTGGCAAGCGTCATGACCACCAACACCAAACACACCAGGCCAATACTGATCCGGTTTTCAAACAGGAACACCGCTAAAATCGCCACCAACCATAACATTACCCAGCCCTGCATAAAATCCCAGGAGCCAAGCAGCGTATAAAAGATGCCGTCCGCCAGCAAAACCGCAATCAAGGCTGAGGCTGCGATCAAGATATGAACGCGGCGAGCTTCGACCCAGGCGAAAAGCAAAACCAGGAGAAAAACGCCATTCACCGCCAATACCAGGGTTGGATTCCACCCGAGGCTATCGGCGGCATGATCCAACACGTCGGGCAGAGCAAATAGAAAACGTGACAAACCAAAAAAAACGATACCCACATAAATGGCAATCACGCGCCAACGTTTTAACGGATTCGTACCCGGTGGTAATGGCAAAAGCAACCGGAACATAGATTTTTACTCTTTTGGTTGAAACAGTTTTGAAATATCAAACTCAGATGGTGTAATTTGCAGCCGTACACGGGCTTGGCTGGCCCCCAACACCTTACCGAAGTCGCTCATGGTCTGTTGCAGAATCATGCGCAAATCGCTTTGTTCTTGCAAATGTGTCGTGATCTCGCTCAACGTTTCTTCGTAGGTCGCGCGCTGGCGCGCCGTATTAAAAATTGTCGCATTCTCAAGCGCGATAGCAATCTGATTACCGATCTGTTGCAAGAGTGTCAGATCAGTCGGGGTATAGATCCGCACCCGTTTATGAGCCACCATTACCGCCCCTAACATCCGGCCACTGACCATCAGGGGGGCGATAATAGCCGCCTGCATCCCTTTTTGGGTTAAGCGCTGATGATCGGTATAGGTTGATGTAGCCAGGTCCACAATCAAAATTGGATTGTGATGCTGCACAACTTCCTCAACGCTGGACCCGGCGGCGGTCAGACTGGTTTCCTGCGGGGTAATCCCATCCGTTGACTCAAACAGCCGCATCCGGTTTTGGTCGAGCGTGTAAAACGCAACCCCGACCTGATCGGCGGGAATCAGGTTAGGGACGACTTCCACCACATGGCGGAGAATCTGCCCCTGATCCAATGTCCCG
Source organism: Anaerolineae bacterium (assembly GCA_016929355.1). GTDB lineage: Bacteria > Chloroflexota > Anaerolineae > Aggregatilineales > Aggregatilineaceae > JAFGJA01. The sequence continues at coordinate 21,763 of JAFGJA010000418.1, forward strand.
GTCACGAGGCGACCAAAAGCCGCGATCCGTTCCAATTGATTTGCGCGACGCTGAATTTCGGTGAAAAATTCGGCGGTGCGCAAACTCAACGCGATCTGTGTCGCAACGGTTTGGGCGACCTGCAAATCATTGGGGGTAATGGTCCGTCGGCGATCCCCTGTCCCTAACAGTAACCCACCAATCAGATCGCCCTGAACCAATAGCGGCGTCACCACCATGGCGTGTAGATTAAGCGCCTGAAATCGACTCTGGTTGGGGCCAAGCATATCTGCCGCGTTTTGCAGATCGTCGATCACCACGGCATTTGAGTGAATTTGAAGCTGCTGATAAATGCCAAAATGTTCCAGAGGGAGTGTCGTGGTTTGTCCGAGTCGGACCGGGTGCTCGGCTATAATGCTGGCTTGCGAGGCCATCGCATCAAAGCGCAGCACCGCGATGTAATCCAGGCTCAACGCTGCGGTCAAGGTTCGAAAAATAGTCTGCAACACATCCGCATTGACAAGGTTGGTTCCGATCTGGCGGGAGATGGTATCCAGCGCGATCAATACCTGTGACGTGGGCGGCGTTTCACCCGGCGATGCAGCAGCCGATTCAGCCGGAGAGGGATCGGTATGAACTATCGGAACGAGCGAATCAGGCGAATCCTGGCGCATAAAGTTCTATCCTGAGAAGAAGTCCTGTTACCGTTGCAAATAATGCATGACTTGATCGGGCAATTCATCCACTTTGATGGGTTTTTCAATATAGCCATCACACCCCGCTTTGAGCGCCTTTTCCAGCACATCGTGCATCAAGTTAGCGGTCAAAGCAATAATCGGCACATGATCCAATTCGTGGTAGCGGCGCAGTTCAGCAGTAGCGGTCAACCCATCCATTTCGGGCATATTAATGTCCATTAAGATAAGATCGGGTAAGTGTTGTCGTGCCAACTGGATACCCTCATGGGCAGTTATGGCTTCCAATAAATCAAACCCGGCAGCTTTGAGTACCCGACGCACCAACACGAGATTGTCAATGCTATCTTCAATATAAAGTACACGAGGAGTCATGCGACCTTTTCTCCACTTTAATGTATTAACAACACAGGCATTTTCTAGTGTAACATACATTTCGCCTTCAGGGTGCGTTAAGTTTTCCTAACCACTCTTATTCCGCCGTGTCAGAGGGTGGAGCCGGATCATCTTCATGAATTTTTTGGTTTATCCCCTCGTCCGGCAGCGCGTCATCCGCAATGGTTGCCCTGGTCATCTGCGGCGGGGTGGCCGCGCTGATGATAGTGGTCTGGCTGGCCGGGTCTAGCGTTGGAAACTGCGCCTCACTCGGCTCTGCTGCCGGAGCTTGATCACCGCGATCCGGTTCAGGCGGCGACACACTGGACAAAGGGCGTGTTGGTGCGCGGTGCAGCGAATCGGGATCATGCGGCAAAATGACCTGCTTCATGCGCGGTATCTCATCACTCTCCGGGGGTGGGGCCGGTGGTGTATCAGGCGGGGCCTGGGCTTCCCATTCCTCAATAAAAGTCGTCATCCAATTGAGTTCGGCATCTAATAGAGCCAGATGATGCGCTAACATAGCGATCACATTAAAAGGCGCGTCCCGGCCTTTAAGTGTTGCCAGCCGCTCCTGAACCTGCCCGCGCCGGGA
>JAFGJA010000040.1 GCA_016929355.1 Anaerolineae bacterium
ACACCGAGGACATTCGCAAACATTTCCTGCACAACTTCGGCGACCAACGCATGAGTTTCGTTGTCATTGTATTGCAGCGTCACGGCAGGCATCGTGTCCATGGTCAAACCGGTATCAGCAAAGTAAGCTTCCAACTCGGCTTTCGCGGCGGCCTCACGTTCTTCGGGGGGAGCCGTCAGCAAGCCAACTTCCGTATCCGCCCAATCGGCCTGCTGCGGAGCAGCAACCATATCGGGACGGGTGAAGAAAGCAGCCGGAGCATCACCAGACTTACGCAGCGAGGAAATAATGTCACGGTCAATTGCCAGGGAGAACGCACGGCGCGCGTGCACATTGTCAAACGGCGCTTTTTCGGTGTTGAAACCATAGTAGTACGTGCAGGTATCGGAACCGGTACGGAACTGGTCGGGATACTCAACGGCTACGCGGTCCACATCGTTCGGGGCCACTGGCTGAATGAACTGGAGTTCGCCCGCTTCAAAGTTGGCAACCATTGCTGACTGTTCGAGGAAAACATTGGTCACTTCTGCAATCTGGGGCGCAGGAATGTAAGGCGTACCGGCCCAGAAGGGGTTAACAATGAAGGTCACGCTTTCGTCGTGGCTCCAGTCTTTCAGGGCATAGGGACCATAGGTATTGATGTTAGCCGCTTCGGTCCAGGCTTCGCCATATTCTTCAATGGCCCATGCCGGCTGAGGAACAGCCATCCACATACCGTAGATATTGGTCAGGAATGCGAATTCGCCAGGGGCCACAATCTGAATTTCGTATTCGCCCGTAGCTTTCACGCCCAGCGCTTCTTTGGCAGCGGCCAACGCATCGGCGTCAACGCCTTCTTCGCCAACTTCGATGCTGATCATTTCCTCACCACCGACAACCCACTGCGCCAAAACTTCACCGTAGTAGCTGAGGGTCTCAGGATTGAGTGAACGCTGGATACCGAACAACACGTCAGCGGCAGTCACGTAACGCACATCACCGTTTTCGTCTGTCACCTGAACAACTTCACCGGCGGCAGCATCGTACTTGACCCAGGAAATACCTTCGTACAGTTTGAAGGTGTAAACAACTGTACCATCTTCCTGAGTTTCAGCCGTCCACGATTCAGCGAGACCAGGTTCGACGGCCACTGTTGATTCATTCAGAATCGTCAGGCCGGGCATCAGCATGGTCAACACCTGAATACCGGAAACAGCGTCAGCCAATGACGGATCAAGCGACGGGATGTCATCCTGGCCCATCACAGCGATCTTGATGGCCGATGGCTCTTGCGCGTTGATAACGCCCAGACTGGACGCAACCAGCGCCACCAACACAAGTAAAATAATGAGCGAACGTTTGGCAAACATCAAAAAAATCCTCCTGAATGCTTTATTTACATGATAGAGTGTAAACTTCACCCTAGCGTGTAAAGAATACTCTTTTGTAAAAAATTATGCAACTGATTTTAAGCGAAAATTCTAGATTCAAATGAATTTCAATTAATCTCAATCCGCACGTTTATTCCACCACAATACTCACTATCATGGCGCAATTTTGAATTGGTCTATCCACCATGCTTATAATTGACAGGAAGCTTAGAGAATTCTTTGTATGGAAAGGGCATACACACATGGGTAAACGATTGATCGTGCGTGGTGGGCAAGTCGTCACCGCCACGCAGGTTATTGCGGCAGATGTGTTAGCGGAAAACGCACAAATCATCGGAGTGGTAGCACATGGGTCAGAAACATGGCCTGATGCCCAGATCGTCGATGCAAGCGGCTGTTACGTATTCCCTGGCTTAGTTGATCCACATACACACATTCAGCTTGATACTGGCATTTACCGGACGGCTGATGATTGGGAAATCGGCACACGCACGGCAGCATTTGGCGGTATCACCACCGTGATCGACTTTGCCACGCAATTCGAAGGTATGACATTTCCCGAAGCCTTAGCCGCGCGGATCAAGGAATGTGAACCGGCGTTAATCGACTACGGTCTTCACATGATGATCACTGACCTGCCCCGCGATCCTGCTACAGCGCGGCAGTGGTTAGAAGAACTGCGCGATCTCGGCGTACCGAGTATCAAACTGTACACAACTTATCGCCCGAATTATTACGCTGATGATGCCGAATTTCTGCACACATTTCGCGCCATGCCCGACGACATGATCGCAATGGTTCACTGCGAGAATGATTCCATTGTGACCGATGCTACCCAACGTTTAGTGGAAGCGGGCAAAACCAGTTGGGCTTATCATGGGCAGGGCCGCCCCCCGGAAGCCGAATGGGAAGCTATCCGGCGCGTGATTCGGCTGGCACGGATGGATGATGACAATCCTAAACCTGTGTACATCGTTCACTGCTCAACCGCGAAATCAATCGGCAGCGTGTATCCTGACACAACAACATGGAACGAGGGCAAAACCGTTTTTTGCGAAACATGCCCGCAATATTTTGTATTGAATGATGATCGCTATGCCCACCCCGGCGCCGAACACTTTATCTTGCAGCCGCCACTGCGCCCGAAAAAATACCAGATTGATATAACAAGTCATTTGCGAGACAATCTCGACGTGATTTCTACCGATCACTGCGACTATACACTCGCCCAAAAACAGGAGTTCACCGAATTCACCAAAACACCGGGGGGATTGCCGGGCCTGGAAACATCCTTCCAACTGACCTATACCTATGGTGTCCATTTTGCGCAGCAGCATCAAGCCAACGAAGAATTCTGCGGTTCACCGATCCCGCTTCCTGAACTAGCCAAGCTCATGTCTACCAATCCTGCAAAAATCTTCGGCCTGTATCCGAAAAAGGGCGCGATTTTGCCGGGCAGCGATGCCGACCTGATGATCTATGATCCTGAACCGGACGTTACAATCCGCGCCGCAGATCAACATACCCTTGGCGGGTACAGTCCCTACGAAGGGATAACGGTAAAGGGCCGTGTGCGCACCGTCATCAGTCGCGGTGAGATACTGATCGCAGACGGGGAATGGCAAGGGGAACCAGGACGCGGACAATTTTTGCAAGGGAAACCATTCGAACCGCTCAGGTAAATTGGCTCAAATTGGTTATTTCCAATTTTGAACCAATTGCCCAGCAAATGAATATATAAGTTGAATATGTCATAGAATTCGCTATAATACCAATGAGAGTATTGAGACTGTATCTCAGTGCTTGCTATAACACGATAGTGCATAAATTGGTTTCATTGTTTATGAGCTATCCAAATATACACAATACATAAGGAGTAAGAAAAGGATCATGAAGAAGAAACTATCGTTTTTAGCCATCGTCGGACTCATCGTCACGATGCTTGGCTCGGTTGTTGGGGTCAGCGCGCAGGGTCCCGGCGAAGGTGGCATCATCTTCGACTACGACTTATCTGACCCGACGGACTTCAACCCGTTGATCTCCGGCGACGTTACCTCCAGCAATGTTTGGAGCAAGATGTATCCCAACGTGTTCGGGGTTGATAGTGCCACCGGGGCTTACGCGCCTGGGTACAAAGACTCACTAGCAGTTAGTTGGGAATTTGACGAGACCGGCACCGTGCTGACCGTCAAATTGCGCGAAGATGCCTTCTGGACCGATGGCGTGCAAATCACATCCAAAGATTTCATCTGGATGCTCGAAGCGCTGCGCTCTGGCCTGCTGGACACCCAACGTGGTGGCGAAACATGGGAAACCCTGGACGACGGAACGCCCGGTTCGGGGTTGTTGGTCGATGCGGTTGCCATTGATGACTTCACCGTTGAACTGACCTTCTCCCGCGCGGACTGCAACTCGCTGAACGAAATTTTCGCCACCGTTGTTCCGTCCCATATCTTCGAAGAAGACTTCGGCGATGACCTGGCGGCCATGAATGACGACCCGCTCTATGATCCGGGTGTCTATTTTGGCTCATTTGTTGCCCCAGACTTCGTGCCCGGTGACCGCGTTAGCATGATCGCCAATCAGGATTACATCGATGCCGAATTGGGCTATGTTTCCCCCTCCGAGTGGGTAACGCTGAATATCCCCGATCAGGACGTTGCAGTTGAGCGCTTCCGCGCTGGCGAACTGACATACATGGGTATCCCCGCCACCTACCAGTCAGAATTCGAAGACGATCCGAACTTCCAGACCTATCGCTTCCCGCGTCGTGGTTATGTGTTTTATGCGTTCAACCACGCCAATCCCGACAATCCGCAAGCCGCCTACGATGAAGAAGGCAACTACATCGAGCAGGAACCGCACCCTGTATTGGGCGACAAGCTCGTCCGTCAGGCTATTGTGATGTCCGTCGATATGGATGCGATCATCGAGAATAACCTGGACGGTAACGCAGTGCGCGTTGGTGTCGGTACGATCCCCAGCTCCTGGGACTATGACCCGGATCAACTGTATCCCTTCGACCCGGTTGCCGCCGCCGAAATGTTGGACGAGGCCGGTTGGGTCATGGGCGATGGTGACTACCGTGTGTGCCAGGGTTGCGCCTATGCCGCCATCGATCCTGACTACGAAGGCACCGAAATGGCCCTGATGCTCAATGACAGCACCGGTGGCACCGAACAATCCAAGCTGATGGTTGAATTCATTGCCCAGAGTATGCGCGACATCGGCATCAATGCTGAAGTGCAAGAACTGGACTGGGGTTCGGCCTTCCTGCCCGAATTGACCGGTCAGACCTTCGATATGGCGATCCTGGCCTGGAGCCTGGGCTTGCCCCTGGACCCAGACAGCACGTCGATCTTCAGCCGTGAAGTTGACGTGCCCGGTAGCGGCTTCAACTTCGGTTCATTCCACAATGCCGAAATCGAACAGCTCTACAAAGATGCGCGTGATCCTGCCAAGACGAACAACTGCTCGCTCGAAGGCCGCCTGCCCTACTACCAGCGCGCCAACGAGATCATCTTCGACGAACTGCCCTACATGTTCATGTACGCTAACCTGAGCATGTCGGCTGCCCATTCCTGGGTGGAAGGCTGGGACCCGGTAGTCTTCAGCACCACCTGGAATGCCGACTCCTGGACCGCTATCGCACCAGTCGAATAAAAACAATTGCTAGCAGATTGATCTAACCCATACAGCACCTTGTCAACACGAGGTGCTGTATGTTCTCAACTGACTGGCAGGTTGCTCTAGTAACACACGGAATAATTCGCAATCTAATTAGAGGACATTTATGGCTAAGTTCATAGCTCGGCGGCTGATCCAGTCAATTCCTGTCTTTTTTGGGATCACGCTGCTCTCATACCTGATCATGGTGCTGGCTCCCGGTGATCCGGTCTCCATCATGACTTTTGACCCAACGATGTCGCAAGAGGAACGTGCAGCGTTGGCTGACCGGCTCGGCGTTAATGATCCCTGGCCGGTGCAATATTTTCGATGGTTGGTCGGTAACGATTGGATGGTGGTTGACGAAGTCACCTGGTATCAGGTTGAGATGGAAGACGGCGCAACCGGCTGGCTCTCTGAAAAACAAATGGCTTATCATGAAGAGACTGGCGATCCGGTTTTGTTGGCTTCCCGCCAACCCTATCGTGATGAACCCAAAGAAAACGCCGAGATCACTGGACGTATTGGTCGTAATGCCGAATTCACTGTCATCACCGAAACAGTTGAAGATGTTAAAGGGGACAGCCGGGGTATTCTACGCGGTGATTTTGGTAAATCATTCACGCATCACCGCAATCCGTTGGACCTGATTGGGGAGCGCATTGGTGCATCGATTGAACTGAACATTGCCGTTATCCTGGTGGGATTAGCCATCGGTCTTCCCGTTGGTGTACTGGCTGCTATCCTACGCGGCCAAGCATTTGATCAGGGATCGCGCGTCCTGGCTGTACTCGGTGATGCCATCCCGATTTTCTGGCTAGCGCACATGGTTCTTCTGATCTTCGGCGCACCGAATTTAGATTGGCTGCCAATGGGCGGACGGTGTGACCATATACGTGGGGGATGCGGACCCGTCTATACACGCCTAGAATATTTGATTCTGCCAACGGCGGTATCAGCCCTGGGTGTCATTTCCGGGTGGTCACGTTATATTCGCGCCTCAATGCTTGAAGCCATCAGCAGTGATTATATCCGCACGGCGCAGGCCAAAGGCTTGACCGCGCGGCAGGTGTGGTTTACTCATGGACTGCGTAACGCACTGATCCCGGTGGCGACATTCCTCGGCCCAACTATCGTCAGCTTGGTGAGCGGCTCGGTAATTATTGAAACAATTTTCTCATGGCCGGGCTGGGGCCGCCTGACATTGCAGGCTGTTAGCGCCCAGGATTACCCGTTGATCATGGCTTCGGTTGTGATCGGCGCTGTGCTAACCATCATTGGTTATTTGATTTCCGACATTTTATACGCAGTCTTTGACCCGCGCATCCGTCTTTCATAGTGCGCAAAGGTAGGAACACGCTTTGGCTTCATCTTCAACGACTCAAAACGGGGATGTAATCTCCCTACAAGAAACAGAAGAAATTTATCGCTCTCAATCGCTATGGCAAAAAGCCATAAAACGTATTCTCCATGACCGCTTGACCCTCACCGCGCTATCAGTCTTGTTCGGGTTAGCTGCATTGTGTTTTTCTGCACCACTGGTTGAGCGCATCCTGGATATTGAATACAACCATAACGACTTATACAACAGCCGCCTACCAATGGCTGCTCATGTGGCCGACAGCAACACCACCACGCTCATGTGGGATGGCGAAACCGGCGAACACGTGCGCTCGCC
>JAFGJA010000419.1 GCA_016929355.1 Anaerolineae bacterium
AGCGTGCAGGTCTTGCAGCAGCTTGAGCAGTTCGCCCTTGCCCTTCCAGGCGAGCGGGTCCGTCTTCAAACCGATCAAGCCGAGTTCGCTGGCGGGGCTGTAACCGCGCAGGTGGCACGCGCCGCGATTGCTGGTCGCGTAGCCGAGGCCCATCCCTTTGAGGCCGCGCGGATCATACGCCGGGATGCCTTGCCCGCGCACGACCATGGCGATTTCGGGGTGGCCGTAGTGCTGGCCGATTCCGGCTGCGCCTTCGGCGATCACATCGCCCACACCATCGCGCATGACTGTTTTCGTGACCATCTCGACCATTTTCTTAGTATCACCCCAGGTGAGCGGGTCAGTGCCATCCCAACCGTTTTGACAGACTTCCATATAGGCGGCGAGTGCCACGCCCATTTCGATAGCGTCCACCCCATAATCGTTGCATTGGTCGATCAGCTTGGCGATGGCAGCAATGTCATAATTGCCGGAAAAAGCCCCAAATGACCACGCCGGTTCGTATTCCACACTTTCCATACGGATTGTTTCGCCTTCAAACACCACTTCAACTTCTTTCTTGCAGGCGACAGGGCAGGCGTGGCAGGTGGGATCATTGACCAGCACGTTTTCCTTGACATATTCACCGCTATTTTTCTCTGCATCTTCAGGAGCCGAGGCGGTCAATTGGCCGTTCCGGGTGGGGTGTGCGCCAATACCATTGGTAACGTTCGTCAGCACGTTCGTGCCGTAGACGCTCAGACCACCCTTGCGCGGCGCGGTAATGTTGGCCTCATCCATGATCGTTGCCAGAGCTTGTTTCTGCGCCGCTTTGAAATCATCCTCTTTAGCCGGGTTGGGATAAATTCGTCCTGAGTCGATCACGACAGCTTTAAGTTTTTTGCTGCCGCCAACTGTGCCTGTGCCACCGCGCCCGGACGCACGATCATCTTCGTTGATCCAGCAGCCGTATTTGACCAGATTTTCGCCACCGGGACCGATGGCGATCACGCTCAGGTTCTTTTCCCCGTAGCGTTCTTGCAAGATTTTGACCGTTTCGTGAACGCCTTTACCCCAGAGATCGCTGGCATCACGTAGTTCAACGGAGCCATCGGTCACGTAGGCATAGACTGGCTTATCCGATGCGCCTTCAAACAACAGTCCGTCAAAACCCGCCCAGCGCAGCCGCGCCGCCGACCAGCCCCCATGATGGCTGTCGGTGATTGTGCCGGTGAGCGGACTCTTGGTCACAATCGCCATGCGCCCACTCATATTCGCGCGCGAACCGGTCAGGGGGCCGTTCATGAAGCACAGCAAGTTATCGGGGCTGAGCGGATCAACGGTTGGCCCGGCTTCGAGACAGTAACGCACGCCGAGCCCCCGCGCGCCAATATATTTCAGCGCCCATTCTTCAGGAATATCTTCGTATTTGATTTCGCCGGTAGTGAGATTGATGCGCCCTACCTTGTGGGCATAGCCGCCAAGTGACATGATGCAAAACTCCTTTTTCTGAACTAACGTGTGAGGACAATTTTTGGACATTAAATCTAAATTTGATAGTAATTGTAGTATATCACAACCAGGAAAATTTGACTCAATGCTTGTTGTAGGGCCACAATTGCCGGATATGATGCGGTTCAAATGCTTGTGGAATGGTGTTCGATGTATAATTTAATTGATGGTTTTCGGAAAAATTATCGGTAAGGAAATTCGGTGTCTGACATACCTGCCCCCATCCTTGACACATTCAACCGTCCATTTCGTGATCTGCGTATTTCAGTCACGGATCGCTGCAACTTCCGGTGTACCTACTGTATGCCCGCCGAGATTTACGGCGAAAAGTATACGTTTCTCGCCAAGAAAGATTTGCTCTCGTTTGAGGAGATCACGCGCGTGGCGCGGATCAGCGCAGAATTAGGCGTGCGCAAAATCCGCTTGACCGGCGGGGAACCGTTAGTTCGCCAGCAGATCGAAACGTTGGTCGCGCAGTTGGCGCAGATCGACGGGATCGACGATCTCGCCATGACGACGAATGCGTATCTGCTGCCGCAAAAAGCCGATGCGCTCAAGGCGGCGGGTTTGCAGCGCATCACCGTCAGTCTGGACAGTCTGGATAATGACGTGTTTCGCCGCATGAATGGCAATCGCGCGGATGTGAGTGACGTGTTAGCCGGACTCGAAGCGGCGGAACAAGCTGGTTTTGCGCCGATCAAGATCAATATGGTCGTGCAGCGCGGCGTGAACGATCAGTCGGTGGTTGATATGGCGCGTTTTGGCAAAGAGCGCGGGTATATCGTGCGGTTCATCGAATATATGGACGTGGGCACGCTCAATGGTTGGCGCTTGGATGAAGTGGTCCCGGCGAGCGAGATCGTGCAGATGATTCACGCGGATATGCCGCTCGAACCGCTCGATAGCAATTATCATGGTGAAGTGGCGCAGCGCTACCGTTACGCTGATGGGCCGGGCGAGATCGGGCTGATCACGTCGGTGACGCAGCCGTTTTGCGGATCGTGTACGCGGCTGCGGCTTTCACCGGAAGGGCGTATGTTTACGTGTTTGTTCGGCGTCGAGGGCACGGATTTACGCGAACCCTTGCGCGCGGGCGCATCCGAGGCGGAGATCGCGCAGATCATGACTGGGATGTGGCAGCAGCGCACGGATCGCTATTCTGAGTTACGATCCTCGCTGACCAAGCCGCGCGAAAAAGTCGAGATGTTTCATATCGGCGGATAAGGTAGAAACTATGAAAATCAACGTCATCTTATACGGCGTACTGAAACAGGACGCAGGCGTGAAACGCCATACGCTTGATCTCTCCAGTGATCCGGCGACGGTGCGCGCGGCGGTGAGCGAATTAGCGGCGCAAATCCCCGCGTTGGCGGCGCGATTAGAAACGGTGGCCTATGTGATCGATGACGAGATCGTTGATCCTGATACAATACTGCATGATGGGGATCAACTCGCGCTGCTGCCGCCCGTGAGTGGTGGTTAGACCTCACCCCCCGGCCCCCTCTCCACGCATGGCGAGGGGGAGTCAGGTTGTGGACCAGATAGGGCGCACCTATGCAACCAGGGAGAAGATCAGGAGAAAAAATGGGACGCTGGATCACGGAAGAACCGCTCGCGCTGGAGCCATTGTTGCAAGAAACCGACGATCACGGCAGTGGCGCGCTGCTCGTGTTTTATGGCACGGTGCGCAATACCAATGAGGGTCGCCCGGTCAAATCAATGGCGTATGAGGCGCATATCAGCATGGCCGAAAAAGTGCTGCGCGAATTGGAGCAGGAAGTGATCGAGAAATTCAACGCGCGCCACTGCCGGATCATTCACCGGATCGGACACCTGGCATTGGGCGAGCCGAGCGTGATTATCGTCGTGCGATCCGCGCACCGGGCCGATGGCTACGCCGGATCGCGGTATGCGATTGATGAACTCAAGCAGCGCGCGCCGATCTGGAAAGAAGAACATTACGCCGATGGGGATAGCCAGTATCTTGACGGTGTGCCTCTACGTAAAAGCGCAGGCAAACCGGAACAAGCAAAGGAATAAAGTTAAATTATGAAAGATGTGACGCAAAAATTGCCCACGCACCGCGAAGCAACGGCGGAAGGCAAAATTTTTATGCCGCCGGAAATTCAAACGATGCTGCGTGAGCGCCAACTTGAAAAAGGGGACGCGCTGGAAGTCGCGCGTGTAGCCGGGATCATGGCTGCGAAGAAAACGCCCGATATGATCCCGCTTTGCCACCCGATCCCGATTACGGGCGTGGATGTGGAATACGAATTTGAACCGGACGGCGTGCGCGTCAAAGCCACTGTGCGGACGATTGCGCAAACCGGCGTGGAGATGGAAGCGCTCGCGGCGGTGAGCCTGATCACGCTGACACTGTACGACATGCTGAAGCCGTATTATAAGGCGCTCGAAATTCACGAAATCCGCCTGCTGAAAAAATCCGGGGGTAAAAGCGGCGATTATGTCTATATTGGCTCGTCGGCCAATGGGGATACGAAGCCGATCTAGCGCTTGGATTAACGCGCGCTACCGGGTAAACTAACGGTCAACATTTTTATGCTCGCCTACGCTGGCGAGTATTTTATTTGTAGCTTATGGAGAAATTAAATAGATTCCGCCCGATCACGTAGGGGCGAACGCGAACCTGCGGTTCGTCATGTGTTCGCCCTGGGCCGACACGTTGGTCGGCCCCTACATGAGGCGTTTTTGAA
>JAFGJA010000420.1 GCA_016929355.1 Anaerolineae bacterium
CTTTCGGTTTTCGCAAACAAAAAGGTATCCCAATGTCCCCATTTTTCAAACCGCACTCATCCGTTGCGGTCTACTGAACTTACTGATTTCCCCCAATTTTATTGTGTTTGATAGTTTTTAGCTGCGATTCCTTTTGATTGCTTTCTTTATGTTTTTGCTACATTTCGCTGCGTAGTTTCTTGCACTGATCCCTTCTTCGTAATTTGATGTGATTAATTGCACTGTGATTTTTTTCACAATAGATTACTATGGTAGCGTCGCTTTTTGTGAAGGAGTTCACAAATGTCTTATGTGATCATAGTAGCAGGAGCCTCCCTGTGTGCTTTTTTCGCTATGCGTGCGCGCCAATTGATTGAGTCGGCGCTATGGTTGGCGGGCACCAGTGCGCTGGTTTCGATTGGGTTGTATGCGTTGGGAGCGCAAATTGCCGCCGTGATCGAACTCAGTGTTGGGGCAGGGCTGGTAACGGTGCTATTCGTTTTTGCGATCAGTATTGCGGGGGATGATGCGCTTAGTGCGCGTGCATTCGTTCCCAATTGGCTGGCTGTCGGATTAAGTCTGGCGTTTGTCGCCCTGTTTGCTTATATGGTGTTGCCCGCCGAAACTGCGCAAGCTATCGCTAGTGAGTCCCCCTTTGCGGTGATGGTGTGGGATAACCGGGCTTTGGATTTGCTGGTCCAGTTGGTGTTGATTTTCACGGGAGTGTTATGTTTGCTCGGTTTGTTGGTCGATGATAAGCCGGTGACAACCGACGAACCTGCGCAGACCAAGGCTATTCCTGTGACAATGATTCCAGCCGGCAATGGCTCCGATCCGGTGATGTCGGCACTTCCGCGTGTCAATGGCGCAAATGGGTATGAAACCGAAACAAAGGAAAAAACAGTCGTATGAGTGATGTTGAGATTCTCTTGGTCGGTGGGTTCATGCTGGCTGGCGTTGGGTTATATGGCTTGCTGGTGATTCGCAATCTGATCAAGGTTGTGGTTGCTATGCAGATTATGGTTAAGGGGGTTTTGCTCGCCCTTGCCGCCGCCGCCGAAACCAGTGGGCAGATTAATTTGGGCCAAAGCATGATCCTCACCGTTATTGTGGCCGATACCGTTGTCGCTGTGATTGGTCTGGCCTTGGCGGTTCAAGTCCGACGAGTCAAGGGCACTCTGGATGTCCGTGAGTTATCCGAACTACGAGGCTAAAACCAATTCTCTATGACTGATTTACTCATTGTATTGACGATGGGCTTGCCCTGGGTAGGCGCGTTGGTGGTGTGGCGTTTGGGCGATGATAAGCCCGACTTGCAGCATCGACTGGCGTTTGTATTTGCGCTGGCGGCTGGTATCGCGGCCCTTGCGTTGATTCCGCTGCACACCAGCGATGTTGAGTTGAGCATTGACGCAGGCAGCGTGTTTGGTAAATTCACCTTTGTGCCGGATAGCCTGGGGGTATTCCTGGCAGCGATTGCGACTGTGATCGGTAGTCTGGCGGTGTTATTCTCGTCCGATTATATGCAGGGCGAAAAGCAATTAGGCCGCTACTACACCTCGATGTTGCTGTTCATCGGCGCGATGGTGGGTTTGGCACTGACGGGTAGCATTCTCTTACTGTTCATCTTTTGGGAAATCACCGCGCTGTGTTCTTATGCGCTGATCTCATTCTATAACGATGATCCTAAAGCGGTAGCCGGGGGTATCAAAGCGCTGATTATCACGCAGTTTGGTGGTATCGGGATGCTGGCCGGGGCGTTGATTTGCTTTGCTTATCTGGGCGACTATCAGATTGCCACGTTCATTGAAAAAGCGGATACACTGCCCTCGGATATGCTAACCGTGATGGCTTTTGGTTTCCTGGCGGCAGCCGCCGCGAAATCGGCGCAGTTTCCGTTCCATACCTGGCTGCCCGGCGCAATGGAAGCGCCCACGCCGGTGAGTGCGCTCATTCACGCGGCGACAATGGTCAATGCCGGTGTTTATTTGCTGGCTCGTTTTTACCCGGCATTCGCTGGCGTTGATTACTGGACCGATGCGGTCATGGTCGTAGGTCTGGTTTCAGCGCTGATGGCGGCTTCGATGGCAGTTGTGGCGAAAGACCTCAAGCGGGTTTTGGCCTATTCAACTATCAGCCAACTGGGGTATATGGTCTACGCGGTGGGCGTTGGCTCAATTTTTGCCAGCCAATTTCATTTGCTCAGTCACGCGATTTTTAAGGCGTTGTTGTTTTTATCGGCGGGTGCTGTTATTCATGGCGTTGGCACACGCGATATGTTCAAGATGGGCGGTTTAGGCCAAGCGATGCCATTCAACCGCAACGTATTCATGATTGGCGCGTTGGCGCTGGCGGGTGTGCCGGTGCTGAATGGTTTCTGGAGTAAAGAAATCATCCTCGAACATGGTTTGCACGATGGTCCAGCCTGGGCCTATTACGGCATGTTGGCCGGAGCCGGGATCACGGCGCTGTATACGGCGCGCATGGTCTGGCTGGTGTTCTTTGGGCGCGCGCATTATGAAACCGAACACGCGCATGATGCCGGTCCTATGATGAAGGTGGCGACGGGTATTTTGGCGGTAGGTACGCTCACAAGCTGGCTGGTGATTGGACTGTTTGGTGAGATGCTGGAAAAGAGTTTGCCGCATCATCATATTCATGTGGAAGCGGCATCCGACATGCTCGAAGCGGTGATTACTGCGCCGGAAACGCTGGTGGCGTTGGGTGTGGTTCTCATTGGAGCCGTAGTATGGGTTATTCACCGCGCCTTCTTGCCAGTAGGTGAGTTCCTCGCGCCATTGGGCGCGGCGGCTGACCAGGATTATGGGTTGAACTGGGTGAATCGCCAGATTGTACAGATTACGCAATCGCTGGGCGAACGTCTCCGTGCGACACAAACCGGTTATTTAAATTGGAACGTCTTCGGGATCGTGGTCGGCGTGATCGTCACGCTTGGCGTGTTGGCTTGGGGGGCATAAATGGCTGATTTACCTGCTTTTATCTGGTTATTGTTGGTTCCCCTGATCGCAACGCCGTTCGTGTATCTGGTCGGGCGTATCTTTGATGTGCGCGGCAATTTGATCGCGCGCTGGGCGGCGCTGGTGGTCCTGGGTGTGACCTGGCTGCCGTTTATTCTGGCGGTGCTGGACCTGGATCAAAACGGCGCGGATAGTTACACGCTGGGCACAGTTACGCTGCGCTTCGATGAATTGAGCTTGCTGTTGGCGGCGCTCTCGTTGGGATTGTCAACGGTGGTGGTGCTCTATTCGGCGGCGTATATGCAGTATGAAGGGCGTCAGGAGAAATACTACGCCTGTCTTACGGCATTGACCGGCGTCATGATTGGTCTTGGCTGCGCTGGGGATTTGTTTAACCTGTGGGCCTGGTTCGAAGGCATGGCGATTGCTTCGTTCCTGTTGGTAGCTTTTTATCACGAACAAGCGAATGCGCTCGAAGCCGGGATCAAATATCTGGTGCAAAGCGCGGTTGGCTCCGCGTTGGTGATGTTGGGCATTGCGCTCGTGTTGGCGAATACCGGTACGCTCGATCTGGTTGAGATTCGCGCGGCTGCCGGGGATTCAACGCTATTACTCGCGGCAGGTGCATTGTTTGTCATCGGGTTTGGTATCAAAGCGGCGCTCGTGCCGATGCATACGTGGCTGCCGGATGCCCATTCGCAAGCGCCGAGCGGTATCAGTGCGATGCTCTCCGGTGTGGTCATCGAAGCGGGCCTGATCGCTATGCTGCGCAGTGTGGCGGCGCTGGCGGGTGTGTCGGATGCCTGGGGCGAGATGCTGATGGTCTTCGGCGTGCTGAATATGGTCGTGGGTAATCTGCTGGCGCTGCGCCAAACGCAGGTTAAGCGGTTGCTGGCGTTTTCCAGCTTGAGTCATGTGGGTTATATGCTGGTTGGTTTGGGCGTGGCAATTTATGCCAATGATGCTACCGGCGCACAGGGCAGTTTATTTCACATGCTGAATCATGGGCTGATGAAGGGCCTCGCGTTTTTGGCAGCAGGATCGCTGCTCTATACGCTGCATGTGGCTGCTGGGAGTCATGCACCACTCACCATTGCCGATCTGAACGGTGCGGCCAAACGTTATCCGCTAACGGCGCTTGGTTTGAGTATCGCAGTCCTGGGCTTGGGCGGATTGCCCCCGCTTGCCGGGTTTATGTCGAAATGGCAGATTTTTGTGGCGGGCTTCAATACCCATGAAAGCTGGATTCAAGCCCTGATCGTTTTCGCCGCGCTGAATAGTGTGTTGTCGTTGGGATATTATGCGCCGCTTGTGAACGCGCTGTATCGTGAAGAAGAGTCCGAAGCCGTGGTTAAGGGTAAACGTTTGCCACTGACTATGAGTATCCCGGTGGTTGTGTTGAGTGTGGCTGTTATCGTGATCGGTATCTGGCCTGCCCTGCTGCGCTGGCTGGCTGAACCGGCAGGCGATGCGCTGCTGGCGACCTTTGGCTTTTAGGGAGGAGACAACATGGCTGATACTTTACTTTCACCGATTGTAGCGTTTCCCGTGTATCTGATTCTGGTGGGTTTGCTATCCGGTTTTGGGCGCGTGCTGGCCGGGCCGGGACAGGCATCCGCAGCTAAATCGAGCACCTATTCCGGGGGCGAGGCTTCCCCAAAACGCCCGGCGGCTCCTGGCTACCGTCCCTTTTTTGTCATTGCGTTGTTCTTTGCAATTCTGCACCTGGGCGTATTGATGCTTGGCAGCAGCGACCTTTCAGCGATGGCGGGCGTATATCTTGTTGGACTCATGTTCGCTCTCGTCGCGCTCATTTTAGGGTAGTGTGTGGAGGCACTCTGATGGATATTAATAAAACGTGGCAAGGCGTATTGGATCAAGTTAAAACGTGGGCGCGCGTTAATTCGCCCTGGGCCATTCACTACAACAGTGGATCGTGCAACGGTTGTGATATTGAAATTCTGGCAACGTTGACCCCGCGCTATGACGCAGAACGCCTCGGTGTCAAACTGGAAGGCAGCCCCCGCCATGCCGACGTACTGATCTGTACCGGCCCCGTTACCCGCCAATCGCGCGAGCGCCTGATCCGCATTTATGACCAGATGCCCGAACCGAAATTCGTGATCGCAGTGGGCGCGTGTGCGCTCAGTGGTGGGGCATTTCAGGGATGCTATAACATCATGGGTGGCATTGACGAAGTGATCCCGGTGGATGTATTTGTGCCGGGTTGCCCACCCCGGCCCGAAGCGATTATCGATGGTGTGGTCAAATTGTTAGGCCAACTTCAGGGCGGCGTGAGTGCCGAACCTGTTACGTTAACCGAAGAATCTGTGCCTGCACCGCAGGGTGTCAAGCCGGGGTTAGCCTGATATGCAAACGGAAACACTGGAAGTAAAACTCAAAACTGCCGCTAAATTTTTGGATCGGTGGGCTGTTGAAACGACGACGCCCGAACCGGAACGACTGGATGTGGTGATTGATGCTACCGATCTCCTGGCGGCAGTGGCCGGTATGGTCAAGATTCAGTGGGGCTATCTGGCGACGATCACCGGGATAGACCTGGGAGTTGAAGATGGGCGGCTGGAACTGCTCTATCATTTCTGCTCTGGTCCGGCGGTGGTCACACTGCGGGTACGGATTCCGCGTGGCAACGCTTTTATCCCCAGTATCTATGAATTCATCCCGTCGGTGAGTTTTTATGAACGCGAATTGATCGAGATGCTAGGGATCACGATTGCCAATACGCCGAATACAGATCGGTTATTCCTGCCGGATGACTGGCCGGAGGGTGTGTATCCGCTCCGCAAAGATTTTGACATCAATGAAGCCCAAACACCGAGGAATCGCAAAGCCAATGGCAACACATAATCCAACACAAAAAGCACCAGAGCGTGAAACGTTCAAAATCCCGATTGGTCCACAGCATCCCGCGCTTAAGGAACCGGGACATTTTGAGTTTGCGGTGGATGGCGAAACCGTGACCGATGCCACTGTGCGTCTGGGTTATGTCCATCGCGGCATTGAAAAAGGTGTCGAATCGCGGACCTGGATTCAGGGCCAATATCTCGTGGAGCGAGTCTGCGGTATTTGCTCACACGTCCACGCGACTACCTATTGCCTTGCCGTGGAAAAACTCGCGGGTGTTGAAGCGCCACCACGCGCGCAGGCGATTCGCTCGTTGGTGGCGGAACTCGAACGCATCCACAGCCATATGTTGTGGTTAGGCGTCGCGGCGCATGAAGCCGGGTTCGATATGCTGTTTATGTATAGCTGGCGGGACCGCGAAACAGTTATGAACCTGCTCGAAGGGATCACCGGCAACCGCGTGAATTATTCCGCGAATATTCTCGGTGGGGTGAAGTGTGACATTACGCCCGAACAGGATGCCGCGATCCGGGCCGGGGTGGATTACCTTGAGGAACGGACCCGGCATTATCTGGACGTGGTTCAGAACGATACAATGTTCATGCGCCGGACCAAAAACGTTGGTACGATGACGCGCGAACAGGCTGAGCAGATGGGTGTCGTGGGACCAACGGCACGTGCGTCGGGCGTGCCGCGCGATATTCGGGTGGATGCACCCTATGCCGCTTACAAAGACTTTCCCGTTAATGTGATCACGGAAACGGCGGGCGATCTGCACGCGCGGTTTGTGGTGCGCGTAAACGAATTATTCGAAACCTTCCGCCTTATCCGCGCAATCCTCGATCATCTGCCCGAAGGTGATCTGCAAACGCGCGTCAAACGCAAAATTCCGGCTGGTGAAACGATCATGCGGATTGAAGCGCCGCGTGGTGAATTGTTCTATTACGTTAAAAGTGCAGGCGGCGAAACGCCGGATCGCGTCAAAATCCGCACACCAACACTACCGAACATGGCCTCCGTGTTGGAATTAGCGGTTGGACACCAGCTCGCCGATATGCCCATGATTCTGACCGGCATTGATCCATGTTTCTCTTGCAATGACCGCATGATCACCGTCCGTGATACGCATAGCAATCAGCGTGATGTGTGGACCTGGGATCAGTTACGCAAATACGGGATGAACGCTGCCCAATGAATACACTAGTTGCATTTTTAACCATGGTGATTTTCCCCGGCGGGTTGTTTCTCCTGTTTGTGGGCATGATGTATGAATGGTTGGATCGCAAGTTGGTCGCCCGGTTCCAGAACCGGATCGGGCCGCGCTGGTTCCAACCCATTGCGGACAATGTCAAACTGTTGGCGAAAGAGGAAGTTTTGCCGGAAGGTGTTCATCCGCAGTTGTTTTATGTGCTGCCGGTGATCGCATTATCCGGGGCGCTGACGGCGGCGCTGTATGTGCCTATGTTTGGCTTTGAACCGGCAACCAGCTTTAACGGTGATTTGATCGCTACGATTTACCTGCTCAGTTTGCTGACCTTAAGCATGGGGCTAGCTGGCGCGAATACGTTGGATCGTTATTCGTTGGTCGGGGCGACTCGCACACTGACGCAGTTGTTTTCCTATGAAGCGCCGTTTTTGCTGGCGCTGCTGGGTCCGGCTCTGATTGCGGAGTCGTGGCAGATTGGCGAAATCAACGACTATGCACGCGATCACTGGTTTATTCTGACGCAACCGATTGGGTTTGTGGTTGCTTTGATCGGGTTGATGGGCAAGCTCGAACTGCCACCGTTTGACGCGCCGGAAGCGGAAACGGAAATCGTGGCAGGAGCCATGACCGAATACAGTGGGCGCGGGTTGGCGTTGTTCCACCTGGGTAAAGGCGTGGAACTGGTGATCGGGTTGTCGCTGGTGGCGGCGTTTTACCTGGGCGGACTGGCGAATCCGATTGATTTTGTTGTGAAAACGGTGCTGTTGTTAGGCTTCCTGGCGAGTGTACAGGCGCTCATGACGCGGCTGCGCATCGATCAAACGGTTGGCCTGTGGTGGCGGTATGGCGCGCTGCTGGTCTTGACGCAATATCTTGTCGTGATCATAGTGGAGGGGACAATCGCATGAAACTCGGTGGTATGTGGCGTGATGCAATCAAGGCGTTAGTGCAGGGTCCGTCAACGCAAAAGTATCCCTTTGAGCGGTTGAAGACGCCGGAACGGTTCCGCAGTAAATTAACATGGGACCTCACCAATTGCACCGGATGCGGGTTGTGCATGAAAGATTGCCCGGCCAATGCGATTGAGGTTGTTACGTTGGATCGCAAGGCCAAGCGCTTTGTGTTCCGTTACCGGGTGGATCATTGCACCTTCTGCGGCCAATGTGTCGAAAGTTGCAACAAAAATTGCCTTGAACTGCCCGAAGACGATTGGGAACTGGCTACTACTAACCGCCAGGATTTCGAAGTGTACTATGGGAATGAAGCCGATGTGCAAATTGTGCTGGACGGTGAAGCTGAAACAG
This sequence comes from Anaerolineae bacterium, assembly GCA_016929355.1. Lineage (GTDB taxonomy): Bacteria > Chloroflexota > Anaerolineae > Aggregatilineales > Aggregatilineaceae > JAFGJA01. Next base: position 8,334 of record JAFGJA010000420.1, read on the forward strand.
GCGCTTAACCCAGGGCAGCGCATCGCCATTTTGGGCGTCGGGCACGAATTACGGGGCGATGATGCGGCAGGGGTGCTGGTGGCGCGTGAATTACACACCGCGCTCCCTGCACATGACAATCTGTTGATCATTGAAGCGGGACCATTGCCCGAAAATCACACGGGAGCGCTGCGCCGGTTCGCGCCGGATGTGGTGGTGCTGGTTGATGCGGCGCTGATGCAGGCTGAGGCCGGCGCGGTGAACTGGATCGACTGGCGCATAATTGCCGGGGGTGGACCTTCAACGCACACGCTGCCGTTGCATGTGTTCGCGCGCTATGTTGAAGATGAGTTTGGCTGTACGGTTCACATTATCGGTATTCAGCCGGAAAACAATGCGCTGTTAGCCGAATTGTCAGAACCAGTGCAGATGGCTGTACAATCTGTTGTGGGTGAGATTGTGAATTGGATGGGGACTCCTCCAGTATGATCGGAGGAGTCCGTACCTAACCCAATCAGGTGAAATGTCCGCGTTTTCCTACGTCGCTTTCAGCCACAAATCAATCGGTTTTTCAACGGTGGGGGGATCGTAAGGGAAATCAATGCGCCGCCCTTCTCCAGCAGATTGGTAAGCGGCATAGATAATCTTCAATACTTCCAGGCCATCTTCGCCAGTTTCAATCGGTTGTTCGCGCCCCAACACCACATTGATGAAATGCTGCATTTCCTGCGGAAAACCGTAATTCCATTCCTCTTCAAAGCCGGTAAATGTCCAGCCCGTCGTCGTATCTGCTTTTTCGACGGCGTAGCCATAGCCTGTTTTGCTGTGGGTGATCAGCGCATTGCCGTGAATCAGATCGGCCATGGTGTTGCCGTGCGAACCGTAAATCTCGCAGCGATCTTCGATGCCGCCAGTTTTGCCCCAACTGTTTTCAGCAATCGCTACCGCGCCGCCCGCGAATTCAATCACACAAATGCTGTGATCGTCACCTTGCGTTTTGTCCTGATGCACATACGTGCCCAATGATGCCCACACACTTTTGACTGGCGGGCGATCCAGAATCCAGCGCGCAAACTCAATCGAGTGACAGCCCATATCCAGCAGCACACCGCCGCCGGAGAGATTCACATCCCAGAACCAGGGAGAGTGGGGTCCATCATGTTCTTCGCTCTGCTTGATGCGAAAGACTTTGCCCACTGCGCCCTCATCAACCAATTTTTTGGCGCGTGCATATTTCGGCGCAAAACACAGCATTTCGCCGTAAACCAGCTTCACGCTCGCCTTTTTGACTGCCGCGAGCATGTTTTGGGCTTCTTCAATCGTGCGGGCAAATGGTTTTTCGCACATGATATGTTTGCCCGCTTCCGCCGCCGCAATGACCACTTCTTCGTGCAAATAGTTCGGGACGCCAACGGTCACGGCGTCAATGTCATCACGCTGCAAAATGTCGCGGTAGTCTTCGTAAGCATCGGGGATGCGCCATTGATCGGCAAAGGCCCGCGCTTTGCCCGGTGTCTTCGAAGCAACGGCTACGATCTCCGCTTCAGGGACGTGTTTTAGCCCGTCAACGTGGATATTGCCGATAAAACCACTGCCGATGACCCCCACTCGTACTTTATCCTGCATGGGATAATCTCCTTAAAATAAGTAGTTTGTTAAACATTATTGGCGAAGTTTTTGTTCGCGTCCGTAGACTGAGGTGAGCGCGACCAGCACCAAGCCCAACACCATA
>JAFGJA010000421.1 GCA_016929355.1 Anaerolineae bacterium
ATCCCATAGCACCAGTTTGGCATCATCAGAACCGGATAGAATCTGCGTGCTGTCGGGACTGATCGCCACCGTACCCACATGCGCCGCCTGACCGCTCAACACCCGCACGGCGGAGGTGGGCACTAAATCGCTCAACAAATTTTCCGCATCAACCGGAGCATCGGGGATACTACTGGCTTCCAGCAGCAGCGCCAGCGCCAGATCAGGATTCGCCTCATCAATGGCGCGTTTGGCTTCTGTGACCAGCGCCAACGACTGCAATTCATTCGCGCGGAGACTGGCAACCGCCGCTTGTGTCGCAGCAAAGGCGGCTTCTGTCTGGGCAATCTCGGCATTAGCTTCGGCTTCGCGGCGAGCGTCTTGCGCCTCAAGACGCTGCTGAAAGGCGATAAGGGCCAAGACCGTCGCAATCACTGTCGCAATAAACATCATGCCGATAAACCAGCGTTGGAAGCGCTGCGCACGTTGTTCAAGCGCACGCACCCGCGCCCGCCGCGCCGCCTCTTCAGCCAACCGTGCTTCGCGCTGATCAATACTTGATTGGACAAACTGCGCTTCCTCGTCTGTGAGGGCAATATCCGTCTGACTCAGCCAGTCTTCCACCAATTCAAGCTGTGATCCCCGCAGCAAAAAGCTGGAGTCTTGCCCCGCAGCCAGCCAATCATCAGCCAAACGCGCTAACCGGCGCTGCTGGATCACATCTTCGCGCCCTTCCTCTAACCAACGCCGTAATGTGCGCCATTCCCGCAGCAGCGCTTCATGCGCCACTTCGATGGTTGGTTCACGGGTTACCGGTTCATGATCAAAACTCAGCAGGCGATGGCGACCAAAAATATCCAACAATTCTTCCAGGCGTTTGGTATTATGAATGACCGATAGCAGTTCAGACCGGCTGGCCCGCCGCCGCATTTCATCGGTTCCCTCTTCGCCTAATGTAACCAACCGCAAAAACATCTGCCGGGCCGTTGCTTTTTGCTCGTCGGTCAAGCCCTCATAAACGCGATCCGCGCGCCGCGCCAGCGCCCCGGAAATCCGGTTGATGTCCTCATACCCTTGCAGCGTCATCAACCGCCCCTGCCGCCGCTCGAAAACCTCGGTCAAGGCGTATTGCAGCAAGGGTAACGCGCCCGGTTCGGCATACACATCCGCCAGCATCGCCGCTACCAGATTGGGTTCGAGCATTACCCCGGCGTTGGTCGCCGGAGCCGTGATCGCGCGTTCCAGTTCACTTTCGGTCAGGGGTAGCACCAGTTGCGTGCGCGCTTGAATCAAGCCGCCAAACCCTTCATATAACAGGGGCCGGTCATAAAAATCAGCCCGCAGATTGACGATCACGCGAATCCGGCTGTTGGCAGTGGTCACGGCAACGCGAATCAGCGCCAGAAATTGGGCGCGTTCGGCTTCGTCCTGCACCAACGTGAACAATTCCTCGAACTGATCCACAACCAACACGAGTTCATCCCGTGCGCCGGTTAGAATATTGCCCACCGTATCCAGCAAGGCGCACTCATCTGAAATTAACCGCGCGTGCAAATCCGGGATGGGCCGGACGGACACACTCAAAAGTAATGTTTCCAGACTTTGGATCGGGTGCGCCGAAGGAACCATATTCACGATAAACCAGCGATCCGAATTCGGCAGCGCGCCGCGCCGCAGCGCCGGGATCACGCCCGCTTGCACCACGCTCGATTTACCGCTCCCGCTCGGCCCCACCACCGCCACAAACCGGACCAGGGGGTGATCGTCGCCCATGCTGGCGACAATTTTGCCGACCAGTGTTTCCCGGCCAAAGAAGTCGCTCGCGTCAACCTCCTCAAACGCGCGCAGCCCTTTATAGGGATTATCCACAACCAGGTCTTGTGAGAGATCAATCACGCTGCTTTTTTCCAGCAGGGCGTCATGAAACGCATTCGACAGCGTTTGCACATCAGCATACCGCTCGGCCCTGTCTTTACGGGTAGCTTTCTGGAGAACGGTATTGACCGTTTCTGGTAAATCGGGCCGGTAGGTGTTCAGTGGGGGTAGCGGATCAAGTAATTGTTTCTGGATCAGTTCGGATATGCTCAGATTGATATAGGGGTGCTCGCCGGTCAACATTTCATAAAGAACCACGCCCAACCCGTAAATATCCGATTGGATGGTCGCCACATCCCCGCGCAGTTGTTCGGGGGACATATAGGCCGGTGAGCCGGTAATACTCCCATCGGTTTTTTCGCTGCTGGCCTGGATCACTTCGGCCAGCCCAAAATCGGAGAGGTAAGCGTTCCCTTCATCATCCAGCAAAATATTATCGGGTTTGATGTCACGGTGAATGACACCCTGCCGGTGCGAAAAAGCCAGTGCCGACGCGATTTGCTCACTTAACCGTACCGTTTCTGGCACGGGTAAAGGGCCATCGGTCAGAATCATGCGCAGGCTGGTCGGCAGCATCCGCATAACCAGATACGCGCCATCAGGATCGCGCCAGTAGTCAAACAGGGGCACAATATGGGGATGTTCCAGGCGAGCTACTAACTGCGCTTCACTTTCAAATTTACGCACAAAATCCGGCAGATTGGCATAGACCGGCAAAATGATCTTGACCGCGACGGCCCGATCCACCGTCGCCTGCACCGCCCGGTACACAGCACCGAAACTCCCTGTTCCGATACGCTCACCGAACAGGTATCCCTTGAGAATTTGTCCACTTAATGTTGGCCCGTCCACTGGCTAGCCCTTTTTGCAATACCATAATTCTGATAGCAATGAAATTAAACAATCATACCCATTGTCGCCCATAAACAAAAATAGGGCGAACCCGTTAAAGTTCGCCCTAGAATACTAAACCGATACTAAATCGTAAAACAGTGTGCGATCTTACTGCAAATCGGCGTGGGCTTCGTTGGCCTTATCGGTCATTTCCTGGGCCACGTCCATCACATCACGGCCATTGCTGGTCACGTCCGCAATACCTTCAGACATGATGCCGCGCACGGCGTTGTAGGAAATCACCTGCGGGGAACCATAGACCTTGATATTCGGATCGGCCACAATCGCTTTGGCCGCCGCGAAGTAGGGATTCGCCGCTTCAAAATCAGCGAGGTTAGCCGCCGCATCCAGGTTGATCGGGAAGTAGGAAGTAGCTTGCGTCCAGGCGATCTGGTTTTCGGCCAGGGTCAGGAACTTCAGGAACAGCCAGGAAGCAACTTCTTCTTCGGGGGTCGCCGGAACAACAATGATGTCCTGCACGTAAATTTGCGCCATCCGGTTGTCATCGGTCCACGGCACAGTGGCAATCGTCCAGTTCGGAATCTCGACACCACTTTCATCTTTGTTAGTCTGCATATCGCCCAGAATGTAGGGAATACCAGCCGTGCTGGTCTGCGCCATCGGGTTCAGCAGGTCCGAGAAGTCAGCCGTGTTGCCGTACTGATCTTCGGGAATATAGGCACAGCCCTGGCTGTACAGGTCGGCATACATTTGCAACGCGGCAACGGCGGCTTCACTGGTGAAGTCCCATTTGCCATCGGCGAACAACACACCACCGCGTGCAGCAACAAAGTTCTCAAATTCGTTCGGGCTGGTTGTTAGCGGATAGCCGCCCACATTTTCCAGTTCCGCCGCCGCGCATGAGATCGCCATGAAATCTTCATAGGTTTCGGGCGCGCCAGCAAAGCCCAGTTCGGCCAGCATATCAAGGTTCACGGCCTGCAAACTGGCCGATACGTGGTTGGGCCACCCCAGCATCACGCCGCCTTCCTCTTCGAAGACGTTCAGTTGGATAATGCCCATATTCAGGCTTGCCAGTTCGTCTTCGCTGTAACCGAAGGTGGCATCGTTCAGCAATGGGGTCAGATCGAGTGCCCCATCATCCAGATAGTAGCTCAACGCATCACTCTGATACCCGGCCACCAGGTTGGGCAGTTCACCAGAAATGATCGCGGCGTTCATCTGCTCGCGCAGATCGTTATAACTCATCCCGTTTTCGGCCAGTTCAACCGTGATCCCGTATTCGTTGGTTTCGTTGAAGGCC
>JAFGJA010000422.1 GCA_016929355.1 Anaerolineae bacterium
AAGCGCGTCAAGGCGGTATCCTGGGAGGGCGAAGGCTGCACGATCAGTCAGGCGTCGGCGTCGATGCTCGGTGAGGAAATTATGGGCAAAACGTTGGCGGAGATTCGCAGCATGGATCGCCAGTTCATATTGGACATGCTCGGTATCCAACTCAGCCCGACGCGGCTCAAATGCGCGATGCTCTCCTTAAAAGTGCTCAAGGCGGGCGCGTATGGGTTGACTGGCGATGACGCCGACGCGGAACAAGATTAGTTAATCACGCAAGTCATGCCATTTTCGGTTTTGATCGTTTTTCGGCAAGCGAATGGAAGTTGTCAGTCATTAGTTATTGGTTCTTAGTAAACCCTGGTATTCGCCAAAATGCCTGACAGGGTTTTACTAAAAACTTACAACTTTTTACCGCCTACCGAAGCGCGATTACCGTTCGAATGAGCCGAAAATTCCAAAGGGCATGACGCGAGTCAACCATCAACAAGGGTGATTATGCAACTGCAACTCAACCAACTGACCGCCGATCTGCGCGCAATTCTGGATTTGGCGCAGCAAGAAGCGGCATACCGTCATGCGCCGTATGTGGATGTGGAACATCTGGCCCTGGGCTTATTCCAGCATCCCGCCGGGACCGCGCATACCCTGTTTGAACAGCACAACGTCGATTCCGCCGCGCTGTATGTCCAGATCGCAGGGGCGGTGGGCATGAAACGCGACGATCCCATTGCCATTAAGGGCTATACCAACGCGGCAAACGCCGCCCTACAACGCGCGCTGGATGAAGCCCGCAAACAGGGCCACATTCCGCTTGCGGCGGGCCACCTGCTGATCGCGTTCATGGATGAAACGGAGGGCGTGATCCATGAGGTATTAGCCGATCTGCCGTTTGATGTGGCAGCCGTGCGCGAATATCTGCTCAACATTGATCCGCCCAAGCTCGCCAGCGATGCCCGGCCCTTGATCCCCATTCCCAAAACGGGACGCGCCAACCCGCGCGATGATGCGCCGCCCGAAATCATCGTGATTCCAACGCGGCAATCGCGCCAGAAGCAAAGACAAGCTAACGCGAAACCCGCCAGCAATGTGCCGCTCATCATCGCCGCCGCGCTCGTGTTGATCGCCTATATGGTCGTGACGCTCCCCACCGCCTCGATTTTTGTGTTTGTGTTCGTCATCATCGGGTGGGTGTTTTCGGTGACGCTGCACGAATTTTCGCACGCTATCGTGGCGTATTACGGCGGGGATTATACTGTCGCGGATAAAGGGTATCTGTCGTTTAACCCGCTCCGCTACGCGCACCCCTTTCTGAGCGTTATTCTCCCGCTCATCTTTCTGGCGATGGGCGGCATCGGGCTGCCGGGTGGTGCGGTCTATATTGAAGAACACCGGCTGCGTACCAAATGGTGGGGCGCGGCGGTGTCGGCGGCGGGACCGGCTTCGAATATGTTGCTGGCGATCCTGTTGTCACTGCCCTTCATCACTGGCCTGGTCGATGTGGACAAAATGCGCGATATGGAATCCTTCGACCAAAACCGGGATTACTACCTGCGCACTTATCCCGAATACTCCGAAACGCAGTTGCGCTATTTAGCCAACGCCGACGATGATCACAGCATCTGGTCGAACCGCACATTATGGTACACCATGGCGCTGTTAGCCATGCTGCAAGTGACCGCCACGTTTTTTAATTTGCTGCCGATTCCGCCGTTTGATGGCTTCGGCCTGCTCCAACCGTATATGAGCCGGGAAGCGTTTATGCAGATGCGGCAGATCGGCATGTTGGGACTGTTGCTGGTTATTTTCATGATGAATACGGAGTTTGGGCAGCAGTTTTGGGATTTGATTTACTCGGTGACGGATACCCTGCACATTCCGGGCTGGATGATTAATCAAGGGCTTAATCTGTTCCAATTCTGGATGGGGGATAATTAAGGAGAGTTACCATGCCGAATTTTGTAACGGTGGCTAAAACCGGGGATATTCCCCCCGGCGAGCGGGATGTATTCGAGATTGACGGGCGCTACATCGCCGTGTTTAACGTGGGCGGCACATATTACGCCATTGAGGATATTTGCACGCACGATGGCGGACCATTGGCCGAAGGCGATCTGGTCGATGAGTATGAGATCGCCTGTCCGCGACATGGCGCGCGCTTCGATATTCGCACCGGCAAGGTATTGAGTATGCCCGCCGTGGTCGATGTGTCCTGGTTCCCGGTGCGCGTTGAGGGGGATGCGATTCAGGTGGATGTTGAGGAAACGTAGCAAAAGCTAACCTCACCCCCCGGCCCCCTCTCCATGCGATGGCGAGGGGGAGTCGGTTGATCGACTGATTTATGTTAAATCGGCTGGATCAACATAACGGATAAACACAGTTTCATCCTGTAAGATGAAAAAGAAATCTTCGATCACCGTGCCTGATGGCAATCTCACCAACCGAACACCCGTATCACTCAACTGATCGTAAATCTCCATGATTCGATCTACATCCCCATCAATTGTGCGGATTTCCTCATAAAACGCGGCGACTTCGGCAAATGCGGGTGTAGGTTGAAACTCACATTTTAGCCAGAACATTTCATCTGAAGGACAACATTGATCGAGGACAGCCAGCACAGTTTCCCCGCGTTTCAACAGAAATTGCATTGGATACATGAAATCCCTCTAATTTGCACGACACCTGATTCCCCCTCTCCATGCTTGGAGAGGGGGTTAGGGGGTGAGGTCTACTGATTCCCTGCGTCCTCGATCTCCAAACGCTGCGTATCATTAAACAGCGCGACCACATTTGGCCCACCACCGGCTTGTAACTCGTATACCATCGCCATACGGATCAGATCGCCATTGCCGAAATCGGCGGGACGCAGCGTGCCGCCCACTAAGGGCCGTGCCGCCCCAGTGATCAACCCTTCACGGATCGCGGCGGGATCGATGCCCACGTTGATCATCGTTGCGCGCAGATACCAGATCACATCATAGCCCGCCGCCGCCAACGGCCCCGGAATTTCGCCAAACGTGACCAGATAATCTTCCAGGAAAATGCGTGCTGACTCGCTGGGGTAGGCGTAGGACCATGTGCTCACGCCGATCACACCATCGATCAAGGCGGCTGGCATTGCGCCAGAACGGGCCGCTTCGTCAACATCCGGCATCGCAAAAACGCCCTGCCAATTGCTTTCACGCAGCAGTTGCAACAGCAGCGCGGCATCGGCGGGCGGTCCCCAGATCACTACCGCTTCAGGATTCAGACCCACAACGGCCTGACTCTGCGTCGCCAGCGCCGATGAATCGGCTAGCTGGACTTTGCCTGCCACGCTGATCCCCGCGCTGCTTAACGCGCTCTCAAAATCGAGCAGCGCTTCGGTCGCCGCGATGTTGGTCTGGACCAGGACAAACGAACTCAAGCCCAGATCGCCCACCAGATAACTCGCCAGCGCAAAGCTGTACACACGCTCCGGCGCGCGCACACGGAACAGTTGATCGGCGGGATCGTCATCGGTCAGCAGATCAGCCGTTGCGCCGGTCAAGACCGGGAGGCCGGTTCCGGCTAATGCCTGGAGCGTTTGCGCGTTGAGCGGCGCGTTGGTATCCGGGCCAAGCAGCGCGATCACATTTTGCGCCGTGAGCGCGGTCACATCCTGGGCCAGCGTTTCCGCCGTCGAATGCACGGTCAATGTGCCGAGTGTGAGTTGGTACGTGTTGCCATCGGCAGCCGTGAATCCGCCTGCTGAGTTGATCTGATCGATGGCAAGCTGTGCGCCCTGCGCCATCGCACTATCCGCCGGACCCAGATAGCCGATCCGCAGCGTACCGCCCTGCGCATGAGGAGCGGCGGTGACGGTTGGAGCCAGTACGCCGATCAACAGCACCAGCGCCATGATCAGGATCGCCACTAATCTTGTTTTGGTATGCATGAAAAAACCTCCTATGCCGTGTCGTTATAAGAATAGTCCCTGTAGCCATAAATGCTCATCGTGTTTACCTCACCCCCCAGCCCCCTCTCCACGCAATGGCGAGGGCGAGTCAGGTCGCGCCGG
>JAFGJA010000423.1 GCA_016929355.1 Anaerolineae bacterium
CCACAATTGGCAAAATCCCCACGGGCTGTTATGCTAGACGTAGCAAATCAACTAAACCGATTTGCACGCAAAAATTACTTTGCGCTTATCCCTGAAATGTATGCAGGAGAAGTCACATGGTGAAACCTATCGCCACGGTAGATGTCACGCCGAACCTGCCGCCCAGTCTGGAACGACTGCGCGAGTTAGCCTACAACCTGCGCTGGTCGTGGGATCACGAAACTATCGCCCTGTTCCGCCGCCTGGACCGCGATCTCTGGCAGCAGACCGAAAATAACCCGGTTGCCTTGCTCGGCTTGATCAGCCAGGATGTGCTGCAAGCCGCCGCCGAAGACGAAGCATTTATGGCCCACCTGGATCGCGCCTGTGCCGCATTCGACGCTTATATGTCGCCTGAAACGCGCACCTGGTACAAGCGCAATTACGGCCCCTTCGAAAAACCGTTCATCGCCTATTTCTCGATGGAATACGGCCTGACCGAATGCCTGCGCAACTATTCCGGCGGCCTCGGCATCCTTTCCGGCGATCACATCAAAAGCGCGTCCGATCTTGGTTTGCCGCTCGTCGGGATCGGGCTGCTCTACCAGGAAGGCTACTTCCACCAGTATCTCAACGCGGACGGCTACCAACAGCAGTCCTACCCGGTCAACGACTACGCGAATCTGCCCGTGCAGCAGGTCTTCCGCGCCGATGGCAAACCGCTCATCGTGGAAGTGCCGATTGCGAAATATAAAGCGAAAGTCCTCGTCTGGAAAGTGCAGGTCGGGCGCGTAGCGTTGTATCTGCTTGATACCAACGACGACGCCAATCCGCCCGAAATCCGTGATCTGACGGATCGTCTCTACGGTGGCGACAAACGCAACCGTATCCGGCAGGAAATTTTGCTCGGCGTGGGTGGCATTCAACTGCTGGAAGAACTCGATATGCGGCCCACTGCCGTCCACATGAACGAAGGCCACAGTGCATTTTTGGCGCTCGAACGTATTCGGATCATGATGAAGGAAAATCCCGGACTGGATTTCTGGCAGGCGGCGGATATTTTCACGGCGGGCAGCGTCTACACCATTCACACGCCCGTATCTGCCGGATTGGAACGCTTCGGTTATGACCTGATCGACGAACATTTTCCGCACCTGTGGCAGGAACTCGGCCTCACGCGCGAACAATTTCACGATCTGGGCCGCGAACACATGGGCGGCTTCGATCTGTTCAGCTTGCCGGTGATGGCGCTGCGCCTCTCCAGCGCGTCCAATGGTGTGAGCCAGCTTCACGGCTCGGTGAGTCGCAGCATGTGGCAGTGGATGTTCCCCAATGTGCCCGAACACGAAATCCCCATTGGGGCCGTGACTAACGGCGTGCATATCCGCAGTTGGATCAGCCGCGAGATGGCCGAATTGTTTGATCGCTACCTCGATCCGCTGTGGCGCTCCGAACCGGACCGGCCCGACATCTGGTGGGAAGTGGACCGGATTCCTGATGGCGAACTGTGGCGCAGTCACGAACGCCGCCGCGAACGGTTGGTATCCTTCGCCCGGCGCAAGCTGCGCAACCAGCTTGAATCGCGGGGCGCGCCGCCTTCTGATATTGAAAACGCCAGCGAAGTGCTGAACCCGGATGCGCTGACGATTGGGTTTGCGCGCCGGTTTGCGACCTATAAACGCGCTACGCTGCTGTTCCGTGATCGGGAACGGTTAGCCAAACTCCTGAATGACGAAGATCGCCCGTTGCAGATCATCTTCGCGGGCAAGGCGCATCCCCACGATCATCTTGGTAAGGAACTGATCAAGGATATTGTGAAGACCGCCGAACTGCCGGAGTTCCGGCACAGTGTCGTCTTTCTCGAAAATTACGACATCAGCGTCGCGCGTTACCTCGTGCAAGGCGTGGATGTGTGGTTAAATACGCCGCGCCGCCCGCATGAAGCCAGTGGCACAAGCGGCATGAAGGTCATCTACAACGGCGGCCTCAACGCGAGTATCCTCGATGGTTGGTGGGCCGAGGGGTACGATCCGTCACTCGGTTGGGCGATTGGTTCTGGCGAAGAATACGCCCAACACGAATGGGATTTGCAGGACTACATCGAAGCACAGGCGCTCTATAACATCCTGGAAAAAGACATCATCCCGGCGTTTTACACACGCGGGCGGGACGGTCTACCGCGCGAATGGATCAGCCACATCAAATCCAGTATGCGCAAGCTGTCGCCGTTCTTCAACACGTTCCGCATGGTGCGCGAATACACCGAAGAATACTATATGCCGAGCCATGCCCGCTTCACCAGCCTGACGCAGCCGGATATGACGCGCGGCGAAACCTTCGCCAATTGGCGGAAGAAAATCCGCGATAACTGGAACGCCGTTGCGATTGAGCGCGTCGAAGTCGAACCGGAAGCGCTTAAGGTCAATGAAGAGATTACCGTGCGTGCCTGGATCGATCTCGGCCAACTCGCCCCCGAAGATGTGATCGTGCAGTTGTACTATGGTTCGCTCGACAGTCGCGGCCAGATCGTGGCCGGTGAAGCGATTACGATGGACTACTGCCGCCTGGAAGATGGATCGAATTTGCACCAATTCATCTACACGTTGAACTACGCGACCACCGGCAAACGCGGTTTCTCGGTGCGCGTACTGCCCAATCACGAGGATTTGGCGAATCCGATTCTGACGAATCTGCTCGTGTGGGCCTAAGCCTCAAAAACGGAAGTGTCCGGCGTGGCGCTTCTGTCGGGGGGCGTATGCGAATCAACGATTCGATTCGCATACGCCCCAAAAATCGGCCTCCGCCATTCAGCCTTTTCACTGCCAGGGTTCGAGAAAATACGATCCCTCGATGCCTTCCGCCACATACCCGAACGTGCCATCATCAAAGGTCAGCCCCCACCAGGCATACCCATCGACACAGGATGGCCCCGTCTGCACCACAAATGTCGCGCCTTCCGGCTTCTGCGCGATGATCGCACCGGATACACCGGCTTGATCGCGCACATTGGTCAGCGTGCCATCCGTGAACGTGATCCGTCCGCGAATCTGGGCCATCAGGCGCGAGCGCGGCGCACCGCTACACTGGGGATATGCGGTTGAACCGGAAGGCGCGAAGCCCGTTGTATCCGTGAGGCCAACGGCGTAACCGAGAAAGACGCCCGGTTCCTCGCGCAGCAGCGCGCCGGAGGTCACATCAATGATCGCGCTCTGCTGCCCCATGCCGCCGCCTAAGACCAGCGTATGCGCATCCAGCCACCCGGCGATGTTGCCATAGCGCATTTCGTAGTTTACCCCCTCCTCCACATACACGATCCGCGATTCGCCCGTCAGCAGATCGATCACGATGGTCCAGAATTTTTCATTTTCCGGGTTGCTGCGCGCCACCTGATAGGCCACTTTGCTATTATCCGGTGTGAAAAACGCATCACCGCCCGTCGCAATCGCTTCGCCTACATCCGGGAACGGGTAGCGCGTCACGATCCCCGTCGCTGTTTCGGTGACGCTCAACGTTTCCAGATAGCCAAAGTCTGCATCCCACTCAATCGCCGCCGTGTAGCGCAGATCGGCGGAGTACCCATCCAGATTACCGAGCGCCGTGATCGCGCCCGTTGCGACATCCAGCGCGCGCACGTTTTGGTACTGCCAGTACAAGATATACCCGCCGATGCCCTGCGGCATATCATGGATCAGCAGCGTTTGCCCACCCGCAACCCAGGCTAGCGGCGCAATTGCCAGATACGACTCGGCATCTTCCGTCCACAGCAGTTGATCCGCCGCGCCGGGGGTTGCCAGATAAATCCAACTGGTCGCGGGTTGTTCCCAATCGGCATGTTGCAGGAAGACACCGTAGGCATAACGCGATCCGTCCGGTGTGGGCGCAACCCGCATGAGGTTATACCACTCGGCCTCCGTTGCGGGGGGCAAGCCTGCCGAAACCATGACAATCGCCTGTTCGCGCGGCGAAAAATACGAAATCGAACCAAAGACGTTATCGCCGTACACATTGCCGCCCGCCTGCTGCGGCCATAGGAAATTATCGGCGGCCAGGATATAGCGCGCCTGCACATTCCCGCCGAAATCGCGGTACTCGACAATGGTTGGACCATCCACCCGGTTCGGGATCAACCACACCTGCAACCATTCGGGAGTTGCCTGGGCCGAAACCGTCAAGCTCCCCGCCGATAGCAGCACAATAACGATCATCATCAGGGAAAAGATAAACCTTGCACGGGACATAGCCTGTTGTTTTGATCTTCCTTTTCTCAGGATAAACTTATGGAGAAAACAATTAAAAGTGGCCCCATGTCGGGGCCGACCAACGTGTCGGCCCAGGGCGAACACATGACGAACCGCAGG
>JAFGJA010000424.1 GCA_016929355.1 Anaerolineae bacterium
GCTAACTCGAACGGACGCGAACTGGACGATGCAAAGACGGTAGCGTGCGCCTTGCGCGTGATCACCAGATTGAGCTTGCTGCGGCAGACATACTCGCGTAGTTTGCTAAACGAGAGATACGGCAACATATCTGTGCGGCCAATATCACCCAATCGCGTACCACGCACGGCAAAGCGCGCATTATCCAACGCAAGGCTCGGCGCACGCACCATCGCCTCGATCCAATCCGCGCGGTATTCGCGTCCGTGCCCGTAGAAAAACGCATCGACATCCTGCGTCACCTCCACCGGACTGAACAAATCTTGATCCGCGCCATAAAACAGCGTGTGCGCCTCACGCGCCCCAAGATCGAGTAAACCCTGTTTGCCGCCTTCGCTGTTGGAGAAAAACGCAGTGTATTCGGACAAATCCGCGCCCTGATAGATGCGGAAGCCTGTCGCAAAGCCCATAAAATTAGGCAGGCTAGCAGGCACATCGCCATCGTAGAAAAACACGGGTTTGTTGTGTTTCTCGATAATATGTTGCGCCACACCGGGAATATGATTGAGCGGAACCGTGATCACAAACACCGCGTCGATGTCAGGCTGATCGGTCAGGATACGATCTACATGCCGCCGCCAACGCGGAGCAATCACCGTCTGCGCGACCCGGCGCACAGCTTTATCCGCGAGACTTTCCGTTTCGATCTGTGTTCCCGCCGCCTGCGTTTGTTTATCACCCGTGACACGGCGCATCATATCGCGCACAAACTTAAATGCGTCTCCCTCGCGTTTGGCCGGGTTCGCCGCCGCACGCCACCAGGGTGTTTCAATCGCCGGACCTTGATAGGGAGCCGCGATCACATCCACCCCGATCTCATACAACGCCTTGAGCAACTGCCACCAGGCAGGCGTGGCGCTAAACGGTTGCGTAAGATCGAGTGATGAGACAATAACGAGCAGTTTCATGATCCGTCTTCCATTGCGACGATTAACGCTTCATCGCGCAGCCAATCCGCCAATACCTTTGCCGTGAGTGTATGCCCCGCCTCGTTCCAGTGTCCATCAATCTCGAAATACAGGCGTTCATCCGTCGCACGAAACGGATCAAGCAGATTCAATGCGGGGATATGCTCCGATGCGAGAACATCCATAATTCTGCGCGTGGGTTGCTCACGATCCAACGCCGCCGGATCGAGATCAGCTAGTTTAGTGAGTGCAGATTCCCAATCCGCATCATAAATCTGGCGGCGATCCGGGATCACAAAAACACCGAACTGTGCATCGTCAGCCTCAACTGCGGCCCTGAGATCGCGCAGGGCATACGGGACAACGCCCCAAGCCTCATCCCACAGAGTCGCAGTTTTTAAATAAATACCCATCGGAACATACAAGGTTTGATCTGTAATGGATGTCGGATCACCAACTTCCACGCGATCCGGCGGTCTGCTGCCCGCCAGCGTGTTCACAATAAAAATATTTTGTCGCAACCAACTTTTAAATCGTCGGGTCGAGTCCATCCCCGGTTGAATCAAATTGAGAGTACCACTAACGTATTCATAGTGGGGAAAATCAACCGTTTCTACCGCGTTCCACTGCCGGATCAAAGGCCCGTAATTATCCAGCACATCATTGCCCACATAAAAGCCAAGCAGCACCAGATCGGGATCGTAACGATAGCCTTCGGTGGTGTAATAGAGATATTCTTGCACTGTGCCGAGGCCAAAATGCCCCGCATTGATCACCTCAAACGTCATCCCTTCCGGCGCGGAGTCATTGAGCAGCGCTTCAAGCTGGCGTGCGAAATGGGCCTCAAGCGGCACTTCGCGCGCGTGCCCGTAAGAATCCGCCAGAATCAAGATACGGAATACACCTACCGGCTTTTCAAGTATATGCTCGACATCGTGTAAACCCCGGCTGTTGTGTTTAACGGTGATCGCAAATTCATCGCTCTGGCTGATGTACTCATACCCCTGATACGGGCGGAGTTCGTAGCCGACGCGATTGTTGAAATCCTGCGCCCAACCGGGCAACGGATCGAAGTCGAAAACCAACCGTCCCGCGATCTCAACTAGGACAAGCGCGAGCGCGAGTCCGAACAGCAACATGATCACACGCCCCAGACAGGCCGCGCGCGGAGATAGAATCGATTTTTCGGTCATGATAAGACAGCCTTTTTACGTTTGGCAAGGGCACGCTCAAACACAGCCAACATAGCATCTGTTTGATGTTGTAGGGTGAACTGCTCACGGATACGTTTTTGTCCAGCCTGAGCCAACCGTGCCCGCAACGTATCATCGGTCAATAACCGCGTTAGCCGATCCGCCAGTGCGTCAGTATTATAGGGGTTGACGACAAAACCCGTTTCACCATCAAGTACCAGTTCCTTCGCCCCACCAAAACACGTTGTGACCGGCGGCGCACCCACCGCCATCGCTTCAAGATTCATCGTTGGGAACGAGTCAAAACAGACTGAAGGAGTCGCCACTACATCCGCCAAATGGTACGCCGTAGCCAGCTCTGCGCCTTCCAACCAGCCACCCAACACGATGTGCTCGGCCAAATCGGGGTGCTCACGGAGCAGCGTTTCGGTATAGTCAGACAACCGCGATAACACCAGCAATGTGACATTCGGCACAACTTGTTTAACCCGCCGCAGCGCCGCAAACAACTGGAGATCACCTTTGGCCCGATTCAAACGCCCACCAAACAGAATCACGCGCCGATTTGCCAACTTAAAGCGCTGGCGCAATACGTCGATCCCCACTTCCGGCACGTCAAAGATCGCCGGATCAATCCCGTTATGGACCACTTCGAAATTAGGTAGTTGATTCGCAGCGAGCGCATTTTTCAACTCATGGCTGACCGCGACGCGGGCATCGGCATAATAGCGCATTGTATGCCGGATCGAAAGATTGCGCGCCGGATTCCAGCGCAATCGCATCTGCCGCCAGTTATAGCCAAAGGGCAGAGTGTAATCAAAGCCATTGCATTGATCGGGCCGGTTAGGGTCAATAAAGCGAGTCAGTTTGGCATACGCGAACGACATAACATCATGCGCCGTGAAAACGGTGGCTGCCCCCGCAAACCGCCCAACGACAATGCTGTGATACCCCAGGTGATAATGCACATTATGGGCGTTCACCACATCCGGCTTGAGGCGATTGAGTAAGCGATTAAGCGGAATCACCGTATACGGGTTAAGTAAGCCAAACCAGCCCCGCCAGCGTGGGGGATAATTGGAGTGAATCAAATGGACCGGAATCCCCTGCCGATCTTCTTCACGGGAGGGGCCAGTGGTGGTTGTGATAAATGTGACCTGATGCCCGGCGGCGATGAGACCATTACCAAGCTGCCAAGCGATTTGCCCTGCCCCACCAGCACTTTCGGGGGGCAAGGAGTCGTTCAGAATAACAATATGCATTCATGCCTCAGGCTATATTATGTGCGTCTATAAAAACGGCTCTAGGATAGCACAGGTTGAGGTTAGGATAAAGTTTGATCGTAAACAGCGCGCACTTGTGCGGCAATATTCGCCCAATCTTGGGTTTGGGCATAGGCGCGCCCGGCTGCGCCCATTTGTCCACGCAACGCCTCATCTAGCAGCAGGCGCGTGATCGCTTCAGCAAGGGCCTGGGCATCGTTTTGTGACACCAACAACCCCGTTTCGCCCTCGATCACGGCTTCCTCAACGCCGCTACCCGTTGTGCCAATAACCGGGAGTCCACTGGCGCTCGCTTCCAGAAAGACAAGGCCGAATCCCTCGAATTTCTCACCGACACTGAGCGAAGGCAGCGCGAATACATCCGCGTGTTGATACCAACCCAGCAGATCAGATTCAGGAATCTGGCCGAGGAGATACACGGCATCGGTCAATTGTAAATCTGCGATCTGTTCCTCGATCTGCGCCAGATAGCCGGGATCATCCTGCCGCCCGGTAACGACAAGCTGCGCATCAGGAACCTGCTGTTTGACCTGCGCCAGTGCTTCGACCAACAAGTGTGTGCCTTTGCGCGTTTTGACACCACCAGAAGCGAGAATAGTCGGCCCCTTCTTTTCAGGTACGGAAGTTGGAATCTGGAATCGCGCCACATGCACGCCGTTATGAATAATCGTTGGATCAGAATCCGGTAACACCGCCCGCACTTTTGCGGCAGTGTAGCGGCTGACTGCGATCAGGTGGGCGCGCGCATAGGCATAACGATACAAACGCCCTACCCAACGGCGGCGAGCAGTTTGCGGGACATACGTGCCGTGCGCGGTAATAACAAGCGGGCGCTTTCCCGCAGAGGCAGCGGCAAGGGGACTGTATGGCTCCGCGATGACGTGCAATAGATCACAATCTGCTACGGCGCGACGTACACGCGGCAACGCCAACAAGGATCGTGCCATAAAGCCGCGTGTGGGTGGCACAAGATGCGGCAGCACGGAATGCATATCCGCCACCGCGAGATCGGCGGGAATTTCCGCGTCAGGTTGGGTAAGTGCAACAACTTCCACGCCATGCTCCGGCAGCGCTCGCGCCAGTTCCAGCGCATACCGCGCCCAGCCATAGGATGTATTGAGGGCCGATGTCAGGAAAGCGACGCGCAAGGGGGATGGCATCAGACTTTCCTCTCCACAAAAGCACGGATACGCAACGCGCGCGCATCCCAGGTATAGTGTTGGGCATCGTCTTGCGCTTGTGCGCCGAGTCGCGCCCGCAGATCGTAATCCGCTTGCAAACGACGGATCGCGGCAGCAAGTGCGTTCACATCATCGGGCGAAACCAACAGCGCATTGTGTTCGTGATGCAGCACTTCGGCAAACGCGGGCAAATCCGAAGCCACAATTGCGCGACCCGACGCCATATACTCAAACAACTTGATCGGGGACGTATAGTAGGCGAACTGCTCGGTCCAGGGATGAGGCATGACGCACACATCAAACGCGCGAAGATAGACCGGCACACGATCCGGCAGCACCTGTCCCGCCGCGAGAAACCGCGCGCCATCCAACCCGGCAGCGATCCAGCGTTCGCGCAGCATTTCGACCATCGAATCCGGCCCGCCAACAATCGCCAGGAATGAATCTGGCACATGCACGAGCGCCTCACCCAGTTGGCCGACGCCCTTATCCAGTCCCAGCATGTGCAAACGCCCGATCCAGCCCACAATGAACGCAGCATCAACCGGCCAACTGACCTCGGCGCGAGCCTCGACTTGCACGGGGAGAGCGGCAAAACGTGCGGCGCGAAACCCGTCATGTTCAACCTGTATACGATCCGCGCCCAACGCACGTATTTTCTCCGCGATATGGCCCGTAATCGGCACAACATAAGCGCGGCACACGATAACTCCCTGCACGCGCTGCCCAAACCGCGAACCATGCACCTGATGCACTTCATAGATCAGCGTGGTTTTCGGGCGAAACAGCACCAGCACAAAGCCGATAAACATATCGCGCGTATACAGCACATCAACGCGGCGGAATAACAACCAGATCAGGATCGAGAAAATGTAAGTGATAGTTTGCAGCAGCAGCGCCACATGAAAACGCGGGAAAATCGGGAACAAATCTAGACAGGGCAAGCGGCGAAACGCGAAATTTTGCGCAACGCCGTAATGGTTCCAGAGCGCATCAATCGCGCGCATCTCCGGCGTGTTAAAGCGATCCGGTGCGATTAACGTCACGTCATAGCCCGCGTTAGCAAACGCCTCACTCATCTGCACGATCTGCAACCCATGTGCTTTTTCAGTGGGCAAGCGGTTATTGGCAAAATACACCAGTTTTTTAGCCATGCTGCGCCTCCCCTCGCATCAGATCAACCAGACGATCCATCAAGCCAGTCAGCGAATGAGCAGACAACGCCCGCGCGCACAGATCATGCCCTAACACAATCCGTTCCTCTGGTGACAAAGCTAATAATTGCCCCAACCGCGCAGCAAGAATATTATCGCTCGCATCAGTCGGCAGATAAAGCAAATCAGCAGCATCACCGAGTAGGGGCAAAAAATCGGGATTCGTGACTAAGGCCGGTTTGCCGGATAGCAGCGCTTCGAGGACCGCTTTATCGAACGAACCGGGCGGCGTGAGATTGGCAGCAAAGGCACAACTGCGCAGCATTTCCGCCACCTGAGCATGGGGCATCGGGCCGGTAAACGACACTAACGCGGCGAGATTACGCGCTTCAACTAACGCTTCGAGTTCGGCGGGATAGTCCGGCTCATGTTCGACAGCCCCCCCGACAAAGATCAGCCGGAACGGATCAGTTTGAGTTTGGGCAATGGACGCGGCCCGGAGCATCCAATCCAGCCGTTTGATGCGCGAAAGCCGCCCGACCATCACAATTTCCGGCGGATCGTTTTCGTGATCCGAGGACTTAAAGTGATCCGTTTCGATACCGTGCCCCATAACGTGCAATTTGGGTGTAGCTAGCGGAAAACTGCCCGGCGCGGCGGAGAGAATATGCGTGGCAAGTCGGGATGCGATTTTCAGTTCGGTAGTGGCGCTGGGATGCGTATACCAGAATAAAAGCGGCTTACCCCGAAGACGTGTCCAGGGCGCAGCGAACAACACATAACGCGGGATCATGTGGCAAAATACGCCATCGGCGGAAGGTGCGAGTCGGCGCAGATGATGCAGCAAAAGCCACGCCTGCCCCACACGGCCCACACCTGCTTCCTTGCCCATACTATACAGCGTCACATTTTCCGGCAGGATCGGATCGGCGTGTTCCTGGCAGATCACATCAAGCTGATCCAGGCGCGCGGCGAGTTCCTCGACCCAACGCATCACAAAACCGGTGCGATCATCGGCGGGATCGAGCTTGCGGGTGATCATAAGCCAGCGCATGATTAATTATTCACCACAGAGTCACAAAGAACACAGAGAAATATAAAGTAAGAGAAAGTCGTGTTTTGCACAGACATGAGCGGCGCTACCTCTTAAATCCTGGCGACCTCAATTGTGTGGCGGAACGACTCGACAATCGCGTCAAGCTGATGATCATAATCAAAGCGCGCGATCACGTCGCGTTGACCGGCAACCCCCATCGCTTTGGCGCGGGCCGGATCGTTGAGCAAACTCAAAATCGCTTCGACCAGCGCCGTTGATGTGTGTTCGACCAACAAGCCCGTTTCACCATCACGGATGATCGCGTCAGGACCATCGCCATGTGTGGCAACAACAGGCGTACCCGATGCCAGCGCTTCAACAATCACTTTGCCAAAACC
>JAFGJA010000041.1 GCA_016929355.1 Anaerolineae bacterium
TCATGCCCGGCGCAGAACACGATCAGGTCGCGCGCGCGATGCAACTGGCGGATCGCGTCTCTGTCAATCTCGAAGCGCCGAACGCCCCGCGCCTGGAACAGATCGCGCCGGGGAAGGGGTTCGATACCGAACTGATGACGCGCTTGCAGTGGATCGAAGAACTGCGCCAGCACACGCAAGATGAATCCGGCCCGAATCGACTCCGTGCCAGCAGCACGACGGAATTTGTCGTTGGTCCGGCGGGTGAGCGTGATGTGGAATTACTCAGCGCGACGGAATATCTACATAAGCAGTTGAAATTGGCGCGCGTGTATTTCTCCGCGTTTCGCCCGGTGCGTGATACGCCGCTCGATAATTTCGCGCCGACGAATGAAACGCGCAAATTACGTTTGTATCAGGCCAGTTTTCTCTTGCGGGACTATGATTTCACGGTGGAGGAACTGCCGTTTGTGGCGGATGGCGATCTGCCGCAGCATACCGATCCAAAATGCGCCTGGGCCGAGCAGCATCTAGTTCATGCGCCCATTGAGATCAACACCGCCAGCGAACGCGATCTGAAACGCATTCCCGGCATCGGCGCAATTTACGCCAAGCGGATTATGTCCGCGCGGCGCAAGGGTACGCTGCGCAATCTCGACGATCTGCGCGCATTGGGGATTCATACCACGAAGCGTTTAACGCCCTATGTGCTGCTCGCAGGCCGGAGTCCCGATCAGCCGCGTTTGTTTTAGCGTGACCTAACCAGCAGCTCGCACCGGATCGCCGCCGCCGAGTTTGTTGATCAACCGTGCGATGATGTTCAGCTTATTCGGCACTTTGGGCGGGGCGGGTTGGGGTAGCTCTGGCTGCACATTTGCCAATGGCGGATCATTAACCGGTCTGGGAGGTGGTTCCAGTCGGGCGACGGGTTGGTAGTCGCTCTGTGTCCAATCCGGGGCATCGCCTTCAATTTCAAGTACACCCTTCGCCATCAAGCGCATGACCGTCCCGCGCGGCATGTGAATCGCTGTTTCGCGCGGATCGTCCCAATTAAACACCAGCCCCTTGTCCGTCCACCGGATAAATTGGACCGGGTTGCCATCCCACCAGACGCGCGTTTGCTCACTCATCATCATTCCCCTAAACAATTAATTCTAATTCAGCTTCCCTTCAGTGTATGACAATACGATCAAAACACGAAGTTAGATTACGTTATAATTCGGTTATAGTTTGCGGGGAATCCACCGCAGGGTACAATCCCGCGCACTGATTTTGCTGGACTCATCATAGGATCGCTATGGTTAATTCACATCCTCGCCGAAATTATACGCTTTTCCTCCTGCTGCTCCTGCTGCTGCTCGGTTGGGCGCTGCGCATACACGATCTCGATACGCGCAGTTTGTGGGCCGATGAGGGCTGGTCGATGCGGCTTAGTGCGGGGCCGGGCGTGGACGATGTGACGTTGACAATGGTTGACGATCAGCACCCGCCGCTCTTTTTTATGCTGCTGCGCGGCTGGCGTAATCTGACCGGCGATTCCGAGTTCGCCACGCGCTATTTTAGCGTGCTGATCAGCCTGATCGCGGTGGCGTTGATCGCGCAATTGGGGCGGGAATTGTTCAATCCTACGGCGGGGATTCTCGCCGCGCTGCTGCTGGCGCTGGCCGATAATCACATCGATCTCGCGCAGGAAGTGCGGCATTATAGCTTGCTCGCTACGTTGGTGATCCTGTCGTGTCTGTTTTACGTGCGCTGGTGGCGATCTCCGACGCGCGCCAACCGGATCGGTTATGTGTTCGCTTCGATTGCGCTGCTGTATACCCACTATCTCGGCGGCTATGTCCTGTTCGCGCAGTTGATCCATATACTGATCATGGTGCGGCCCCGCCATCGGTTGTTTGAGGTGTTGTTTCTGTTCGGCGCGATCTGTTTCGGCTTTTTGCCCTGGTTCCCGGTGGTACTCGCGCAAAACAGCGTGCGCTGGGATAACCCGCTCTACTATCAAAACGCGCTGCCGAACAGTATCGAAACGTACCGCATGGTGCGCGATGCGATTCTCGGTCAGCGTTTCGCCCTGCTGCTGGTTCCGGCGCTGTTGGGCTTGGTGTATGTGACGTATCCGCGTGCGAATGACACTGGAAACCAAAAACCAAACCTCACCCCCCGCCCCCCTCTCCAAACACGGAGAGGGGGAGTCCGGTTATCGCAAGTCCCCTCGCCATACGTGGAGAGGGGATTTAGGGGTGAGGTAAATATCCGCCTGCGCCCGATCTGGCCGACATTACTGCTCGTGATCTGGATCGGTTTCATGATCGGCTTGACGGTGTGGCTCAACGCGCGCAACGAATTTCTGACCGTGCGCAATTTCATTCTGATCACGCCTGCAATCCTGGTGCTGGCGGGACACGGCCTGGCGAATCTCTCGCGTGATGCGCGGCTGTTCACTGTCGCGCTGATCCTGGTCGTCAGCCTGACCACCGTTGACGCGCGCCGCGATTATCCCAACTGGCGCGCCGTGATCGGCAACATCACCGATCACACATTGGGCGATGAAATGGTGATGCTGGATGTCTGGGTGGGGGATTTTCCCGCGCAGTATTACGTCGATCAGCAGATGGGCGAGGATACGCCGCGTATCTCGCTGCGCGAATGGCGCGACACCTACAAGGGGCAGTTTTTACCGGTGCTGCTGGGGAAATTGCAGACACTCGATTCGTTCTGGTTGGTCTATTGGGGCGACGATCCAATGGACGAGTACGGCGGCTTGATCGATCAGGCGGGGTTTCAGCGCACCGCAACGCTCGTTGTGGACCATCACGGCACGCCGATTTACACGTATCGCTACGACAAAGTGCCTGATGTGACGATGGCCCAATTTGCCGATCTGTTCGCGCTGCGCCGTGTTCACGCGCCGGAATCGGCTGCGCCGGGCGAAACGATCACAGTGTCGCTGTGGTGGACCGCCGAACAGACCCCGCCTCTGGATTACAGCGTGTCGGTCTTTCTGCTGAACGACTCCGGCGAATTGGTTGCGCAGCATGACGGGCCGCCGCTTGAGGGTGCGATCCCCACGAGCGCATGGCAACCCGACGATCTGTATTATGACACGCACCGGATCGCGTTACCGTCCGCGCTGCCGCCCGGTGATTACCAACTTGGCGTGCGCGTGTACTGGTACGGGGATCGCCAGCCGTTGCCGGTGATGGTGGATGATCAGATAGACGATCAGGTCAGTGAGCAGGATTACGCGCCGTTGGGGAGTGTGCCAGTGCGGTAGGGGGACAATCACCAGAAAAGCGCGCCTGATGAACCCATCAAACGCGCTGATCATGTTCTATATAAATGTGAAATGAACCGGAAAATCAAGTGCCCAGGATTTTCATAACGTCATTACGGGCGCGCGAGGCCGCATACAGCACCATGCCCATCTTGACATCTTTTTCGACCAACACCGCTAGCGCTGCCCGTCCGGCGGGGTAGACGATCATAACACCCTCTTCGCCTTCCATGAGCAACCGTTCCAATTCACCTTGCGCCAACCGTCCGAGCGTGCGTTCGGCTAACCCGATCAGAGTCGCCGCCATCGCCGCGACCTGCGGACTGCTGGTTGGATTTTCAGAAAAATCTTCCTCATTCCCCGGCGGATAGGCGGATACCAATAACCCATCAATGTTCACGATCACCGAGGCGATAATACCCGGAACGGCAGTATGTAAGGTGCGGAGAGTCCGCTCCAGAATTTCACTCCGATACTCTCTTACCATCAAGTCCCTCCCAAACGCAGATGCCATTCCAAGTATAACGTAACATAGTTTGCAGTCCAAGCAATTTTTGGAACTTCTTTATTTTTTGAGCATCGGAATCTGCAAATTGTGCCGCTTGGCGGCGTCAATCGCTTCAGTATAGCCTGCATCGGCGTGGCGCGCGATTCCCATACCGGGGTCCGTTGTCAAGACTCGTTCCAAACGGCGCGCGGCTTCGGGTGTACCATCAGCGACGATCACCTGTCCGGCGTGCTGGCTGTAACCGATCCCCACGCCGCCGCCGTGATGGAAGCTAACCCACGTCGCGCCGCCCACCGCGTTAATCAGCGCGTTCAAAATCGCCCAATCGGATACGGCGTCGGTCCCGTCGCGCATCCCTTCCGTTTCGCGGTTGGGCGAGGCCACCGATCCCGCGTCGAGATGATCGCGGCCAATGACAATCGGCGCGCTCACTTCACCGGACGCGACCAGTTCGTTAAAGGCTAAACCCGCTTTGGCGCGTTCGCCATAGCCGAGCCAGCAAATGCGCGCGGGTAAGCCCTGGAATTCTACGTCGCGCTGTGCCAGCTTGATCCAGCGCGTGAGATGTTCGTCGGCGGGGAACAGTTCCAGAATCGCCTGATCGGTGCGGTAAATGTCGTCGGGATCGCCGGAGAGCGCTACCCACCGGAACGGCCCTTTGCCCTCGCAGAACAAGGGGCGGATATAGGCGGGCACAAAACCGGGATAAGCGAAGGCATTGGTTAGCCCTTCATTGAGCGCCATTTGCCGCAAATTGTTGCCGTAATCGAAAACCACCGCGCCGCGCGCCTGGAAATCAAGCATCGCCTGACAGTGAATTTTCATGGTTTGTTTGGCGGCACGCTGGTACGCGGCGGGATCGCGTTCGCGCAAAGCAAGCGCTTCGTCAAACGTCATGCCGTGTGGCACATACGAGATCGGATCGTGCGCGGAAGTTTGATCGGTGACGACATCGGGGATCACGCCCTGCGCGACCAACTGCGGGAAGACATCGCCTGCATTGCCGATCAAGCCCACCGAGAGCGGTTCGCCCGCCTCTTTCGCGCTCATCACGCGCGCCAACGCCTGATCGAGATCGCTGGTGACTTCATCCACATAGCGCATCCGTAAACGGCGTTCGGCCATGTGCGGATCGACTTCCACGATTAGCGCGACACCCTCGTTCATGGTCACGGCGAGGGGCTGCGCGCCGCCCATTTCACCAAGTCCCGCCGTGAGGACAAATTTCCCCTTGAGGCTGCCCCAGCCCTCTTGCTGCGCCAGCGAGCCGAGCGTTTCATACGTGCCCTGCAAAATGCCCTGCGTGCCGATGTAAATCCACGATCCGGCGGTCATCTGCCCGTACATGATCA
>JAFGJA010000425.1 GCA_016929355.1 Anaerolineae bacterium
CCGGCGATCCGTTTAGCCAGCGCCACCACGCGCAATTGGAGCATCTTCATTCACCTGATCAACGAAGACGGCATCATCGAAGCGCAGCGCGATCTGTATCCCGGCGGGGGCTTGCTCGCTACCGCCGAAACCGATCCCGGCGAATCGTGGTCGAATCCCATTGCGGTCAAATTGCCACAGGGACTCTACACACCGCAAATGTTAAGCGTGTACCTGGGATTCTACGATCATCCGACCAATGAGCGTATGCTCCCGGTGGGTGAAACCGCCGATCTGGATCATGATCGCGTGCTGATCGGCCAAATCCGGTTCGATACCCCGGCGGGCGACATCCCGAATCCGGTGGATGTGAATTTTGACGATACCATGACGCTGCGCGGCTATACGATCACGGATCGCTCGTTGGCTCCCGGCGATTCCACCGCGATCACGTTATATTGGTCAGCGCAACATGAATCGTTGGATAATTACGTGATCTCGTTGCAGATCATCGACGCGGCAACGCTCATCAAAGCCGCGCAGGATGACAACACTCCGACACCATCCACCGGCACATGGACACCCGGCGCAACCGTGACCGATACGCGCACACTGACGATTGCGCCCGACGCCGCACCGGGCCGCTACCGCTTGCTGGTGCGCGTCTATCCCTATACCGATGGCGTCGCCGGATCGCCGCTACGAATTCGCAGCAGCGCAGGCGGGCAGTCGGAAGATTTTGTGTGGTTAAGCTGGATGCAAGTCGAATCTGCGGCTGAATGAGGTAGTTTATGACACCCGATTTTACCTTTACCCGGCGTGACATGCTGATCGGCTTGCTGATCGTCGCGCTGGCGTTTGGCCTGCGCATGGTGATCATCATGGATCGCGCCCACGCACCGAACGAGATCAGCGTGTTCGATCCCCTCCCCTCAGGACTGGATCAGACCAAGTATGTGCGGCACATCACCGATTACCAGGCCGGGACATTTCCCCCACCGCGCTACTGGTATCAGCCGGGTATCTCGTGGTTTCTGATCGCCTCAAGCGCCATCATCCGCACCACCAATTTAGGCGCGCTGCGCGTCTGGATCGCGGCGCTGGCCTCGCTCAACTGCGGGGTGTTCGTGCTAACAACGCGGCTGGCCTTCGGGCGGCGCTGGGTCAGCGCGCTAGCTGGCTTTCTGCTGGCGATCTATCCGGTGGGCGCGTTCTACGATACCGATTTTGTGATCACCTCGCAGGCCACCGAACTCCTGACGCTGGCTCTGACCGGAATTTTGCTCTTGTGGCGTTTCCCCCCCAAGCACGAGAAGGGAGAACATCACACACAATCAAGTCCCTCCCTGCCTGCGGGGAGGGATTTAGGGTGGGGTCAACTGCGAATAACCCCTGGTTGGCTCGGCGTGGCGCTTTATGGCCTGAGCTTCGGCGCAATGGCGATCACCCGCTTTGAGCCGATCTTCCTCGCACCTGTATTTGGCCTGTGGCTGATCGGGGTCCGGCGGGATTGGCGCGCAGTGAGCCAAGTAGCAATCGCCGCGCTGCTGTGCCTCATCGTGATCGCACCCACGGCAATCCACAATTTGAGCGACGGCGCAGATTACCTGATCACACCCGTCGGCAACGAGGAAATTTACCGGGGCAATAACCGCGATACGGGCGGCAATTATGGCGGCGGCATGGCGAGTTACACCACCCATGATGACTACCTGCATTATCTGTGGAATGACATTAAGTTGTCGCCGCGCCGCTTTATCGAATTGGAACTGCACAAAATCGGGATGTTTTTCGCGCGGGATGAACCGGGCAATAACCTGAATTACCACCTCTCCGGCGAAGACGTTTCGCCCCTGCTGCGCGCGATTCCGCTCGATCTGCGCATCATGATCGCATTGGGCTTGTTCGGGCTGTTCGCCGCGCTGCGCCAACGCGAACGCGCCGCCGGGTTGCTGGCCGCGTCATTCGTCGTGCTGATGCTGGCGATCATGCTCATCTGGGTTGAGGGACGCTTGCGCACGCCCGTGATCGTGTTCGTCGCGCCCCTGGCGGCGTATGGCCTCGTGTATGCGGTGGAGCGTTTCCCGCTTCGTTATACAGGCAGATCATGGCAGGTCAATGGGCCGGATGCGCGCTATATCGCCCTGGCTATCGCGGGCACAGCCTTAACCATCACCATCACCAACACTTTTTATTACGATCTACCTCGTCAAGAAACGACCAGCAACCTGCCGGACGCGGCCCACCCCGCCGACATAACCTATGACCAGACGCTAAAATTGCTCGGCTGGCAAATTCAAGAGGACTACAGCCGCGCGGGGATCATCAGCCCGTTTAAGCCTTACGTAGTATCGCTCTACTGGCAATTACTCGCACCGACCACCACCGATTACAATTTTGCGCTGCACTGGTACGTGGATGAAGACATGCTGGCCGGGGTGGATCACCCGATTGGCTATGTCAGCTATCCGCATACAACCACCAGTACATGGGAAGCCAACACCATCTACGTGGAACACATCCCGCTCGGTTACAAAAAGTTCACCGGGCCTACCGGCAAAAGTGGCCTGCTGACGTTGAGCGTGTATTCCGATCCAAACGCTTATTACATGATCCCGGCGGAAGGCGTGCCCGGTTCACCCTGGAGCATCGAACTCGCCAGACCCGCGCTCATCTGGGGCGAAGGCAAACTCCCCGACGATCTGACCCTGCTGGCTGAACCGATCCGCGTGGGGCGTGTATTGGAACTGCAAGCGCTTGCTTATCCCTGCGCGGCAGCAACAGGCAGCACGATTGACGTGACGCTGGGTTGGCACACCACCGCGCATCCGATCCGCGAATCGTATATCATGGGCGTGTATGTGATGAACGACTCCGGCGATACGCTCTACACGCAGTACGACAGCCCGCCGCATGATGGCGACCTGCTGACGACCTCGCTGCCGGAAAATTACCTGTTTGACGACACCAAGCGCCTCCCCCTGCCGGACGATCCCGGTGAGTACACATTGTTTGCGGCGGTGTACAATTACCAGACGATGACCCGGCTGGCGGTTGCTGACTCGCCGCACGATCTGATCCGGCTCGGCACGATCACCCTCACCGCCAGCGCACCCGATGCCGATGCCGCCGAATCACATACGTGTTATGCTCAGTGATTGGTGATTTGAAAGGACCATCTCATGCCAGAAAAAAAACCTGAATGTGAAGAACGAATCATCATGGAAATCATTGTTGATGCTAATGGCCCAGAAGAATGCTCAATGGGTTGGTTTTACTATCTTGCTGACACAATGCGTTTTCCATTCAAGGCTAAATGCATCAAGCCGCTGCATGTCTCACTGCTCAAGGAAGGCGAAGAGGTCGAAGTCATTGATATGGCCCCCGGCGACGACTGCGAAAACGATATGCTCGTGATGGTCAAATGGCAGGATCGCACCTTCGGCGTACCATTGGAACAACTCGAAGGAATCGATGTTGACGAAGATACGCAGCAGGCCATTGAAGACTGGCACTATTGGGTTGAACAAGGTTATGAATTCTAAAAATTCAACCAGCGCGAACAATTCCCTCCGCCCTTCTCCCCCTCTCCATGCGTGGGGAGGGGGTCGGGGGGTGGGGTTTGCGGTACTCATCCTCACGGCGCTGTGGGTGATCTTCTTCTGGCGGCTGTGGACGCCGACTACCGGAGATCGCGTCATTTTCCAGAAGGGCGATTTCCCCCTGCACTATTTCTCGTACAGCGACTATCAGGTCGAACGGATGCTGGACGGGGAAATCCCGCTCTGGAACCCGTACAACTACGGCGGCGATCCGTTTGCGGCGAATGTGCAGTGGGCGGTGTGGTATCCGCCGCGCTGGATCGCGGCAGGGGTGGCGCATGTATTCGGGGAATGGGGAATCGAGGCGCTGCAATTTGAGGTAGCGGCGCATTACTGGTTGATCAGCCTGCTGATGTATGCGTTTTTGCGGGTGTTATTCACCGCAGCGAAAAACAGGAAAAAAACATTACCTGGCGACTCTGAACCTGACTCCCCCTCTCCACGTTTGGAGAGGGAGGCGGGGGGTGAGGTTGGGGTGAGGTTTCCCGCCCTGATCGGTGCGATTCTGTGGACGTATGGCGGCTACATGACCGGCTACCCCATGCTGCAAGCGAGCATCATCGAGTCGGTGGCGTGGCTGCCCCTGATGCTGCTCGGCGCGCACCTGAGCGTGACCGATCCGCGCTGGCGCGTGCGCGGAATCCTGCTGGCGGGCGGCGCGATGGCGATCTCGTTTTTCGGCGGGCATACGCAAACCACCGTGCAGATGACCTATTTCACCGCCGCGTATATTGCGTATTTCGGCTGGCAACAGAGTTCACCACAGAGACACAAAGAACACAGAGAAAAGCAAGGTAAAAGCGGAGAAAGTCAAAAGCAAGAAGATTCAGGACATTGGATCGCCAAGCTGCGCGCGATTGGCTGGCGGATCGGTTTGATGGGCATCACGGGCGCGGCGATCTCAGCCGTGCAACTGATTCCCGCCATTGAGTTAACGCGCCGCTCCTATCGGGCGGAAACCTACCATTACGCGGATAAAGCTACCGGCTACACCTCGCCCGAATTTGCCCAGGTCATCTGGCCGCACCTGTTCAGCGCGGAATACTGGCCGCTCTATCTTGGTGTGGCAGGCTTTTTGTTCGCGCTGGCCGCGATCTGGCGCGATCCAAAGCGTCATGCCTTCTGGATCGGGACGATCATCGTGGCGCTGTGGCTAGCGATGGGCGGTTACAGCATGGTCTACGATGTGTTTTACGTCTTCGCGCCGGGCGTCAATACGTTCCGCGAGCAAGAGCGCGCCGCATCGCTGGCGGTGTTCGCGCTGGTGGTGCTGGCGGCGGATCAGATTCGGTATTTGTTTGCGCCGCGCGATTATGTCAAAACATCGGACGCGGAAGCGTATGGCGATACGCCCCTACCCATTCGACCTGACTCCCCCCTCTCTAACTCGGTTGGAGAGAGGGGCCGGGGGGGTGAGATTTCTCCCATCCCTATGCATGGGGTGGGGTTGGCCCGCGCCCACCTGATCCTGACGGGAATCGTGTATCTGGTCATCACCGTGATCCTCAACGTCACACACGATCACGCGATCACATCTGGTTTCGCGCACGCGGTTGGACTGGTCGCGCTGATCAGTTTGCTATTCAACGGCTGGCTGATCTGGTTCCGTCATGACACCCAACCTGACTCCCTCCTCTCTAACTCGGTTGGAGAGGGAGGCCGGGGGGGTGAGGTTCTCCCGATAGCCCTACTACTGATCATCATCGTGGATTTGTTCAGTTTCGGGATGCACTCGCCTAATTTCATCGCGGATAACGAGTTCAATCGCATCCAACCACCGGACAATCTCGACCTGTTGCAGCAGGACATTGAGGAAATCGCGTGGCAGGTGGACGGCGCAGTCGGCATTCAATCCTATGGCACATATTGGCGCATCCCCGATATTTACGGCACAGGGCCATTTCGCCTCAGCAGCCTGGAAAAATTGCGACAAATTCGCGTGGATCGCCGGTGGGAAGTGCTGGCAGTGCGCTACGCGACGATGATCGCGGAAACGCCGGACAATGTGCCGGTAGAGACGATTAGCGAAGGGGTAAATTACGAGGGGCAAGCCTACACCCTCTACGAACTGACCGATCCGCGCCCGTATGCGCATCTGGTCTATGACGCGCGGCAGTTTGCCGATCCCGACGCGGCGCGCGAGTTCATGATCACGGAGCCGTATATTACGCTGCGCGAGATCGCGCTGGTGGCGAACGATCTACCATTCGATCTCCCCGGTGCGCGTCCCGCCAATGCCGACGCGAACCGGGTCATCGCGCTGAACCGGACCATGCCGGAATACGTCGAGATGCAGGTTTCGACGGAAGCCAACGCGCTGCTCACGCTGCCGGTGGCAAATTATCCCGGCTGGCAGGCGCAGGTCAACGGGCGCGACGTAAACATTATCGACACCTACGGCGGTCTGATCGCGATCCCAATTGCGGCAGGCACAGATCAGATCGTGACGCTGCATTTCGTCCCGCAGAGCGTGATCGCCGGGGGGATCATTTCGGCGGTGGCGTTGATCGTAGTGGTGGGGTATATAGTCGGGACAATCATTTACAAACGAAGCACAGGTGAACGATGATGAATAATATTACATTCTTCGCAGAAGATCGCCGCGTTTCGGCGGCCCTCACCGGCATCGCCATTGGTGTGAGCGGGGGCATTCTCGCGCTACTGATCGTGCTGGTGGGGCCGGTGCTGGCCTTCGGCTTCATGCTCGGCTTAGGCGTCGCGCTCTACGTCCTGACCGATCTGCATGGCGGGCTGTATATGACCATCGCCGTAATCGCGCTGCTGCCGTTTGCGCAAGTGCCGTTCGAGATGTCGCCGCGCCCGACCCTACTCGATGGCGCAATGGGCGGTTTCCTGATCGTCTACCTGTTCCAGTGGATGACCGGCCAGCGCCGCTTGTTCCGCTCCACCCCCGTCACACCGATTGTGCTCACTTTCACCGGCTTCATGTTTTTCGCCTACCTGATGGGCCTGCGGCACGCCGCGATTGACATGCGCACACTGCGCACCATCGCGGAAATGCTCATTAGCCTGCTGCTGATCCCGGTCCTGATCGATGTGATGCGCGATGAAACTATGCTGCGCCGCGCCGTATTAGCCCTCATGATTTTCGGGGCCGCCGAAGCCTTGATCGGGATCGTGCTGTGGGCCTTGCCCGATCTGACCGCCGAAACGATCCTCAATCGCCTGGGGCGTTTTGGATACCCGATGGGCGGCGTGATCCGCTACCGCGAGAATAATGTAGCGATGCTCAATGAACGCGCCATCGGCACATGGGTTGATCCGAATGCGTTTGGCGGCTTCCTGCTGATGATCGGAGCCGTGATCGCGCCGCAGTTGTTCGCGGAGAAACCGGTTGCTAAACGCTGGCATACTGCCGTGATGCTCGGCCTCGTGGTGATCGCGCTGTTTCTGACCGATTCGCGCGGCTCGATGCTGTCGCTAGGAGCCGCGTTTACGTTCATTGCCGCCATACGCTATCGCCGCCTGCTGGTGATCATGGGCGTGGTCGTTTTGCTCTCGCTGCCGACGCCGTTCATGCAGCGCTATATCGACAAATTAGCGGCGGGCTTCACCAATCAGGACGTGGAAACGCAGATGCGTTGGGGCGAATATAAGGATGCGGTGACGCTCATCACCCGTCACCCGGTCTTTGGCGCGGGCTTTTCCGCCACGCCGGAAATCGACCTGTATTTTGGCGTGGCAAGCACCTATCTGACAGTCGCCTCGCACGCGGGTCTGACCGGGCTGGCGCTCTACCTGCTGATGATGGGCGGCGCGTTTGTGTACAGCATGTCGCATTACCGCGCGATTCAGG
>JAFGJA010000426.1 GCA_016929355.1 Anaerolineae bacterium
GGTGGGTTTCTGTTTGGCGCGGATGATGGTTATAGCTATCTGGCGAAAATGCGCCTCGGCACGCGCGGTGATTGGTTGTTTACGATCCGGTATACGCATGAGCCGCATGATGGCGCACTGCTATTTTTTCCTTACATCCTGCTTGGCAAACTGACCGGGTTATTCGTGGGCACAGATAATCCCGATCTGCCAACGGCGCTGGCGCTCGTTTTTCACGGCGCGCGCATTATCTGCGGGATGCTGCTCATTTTCTGCACCTATCGTTTTGTCGCGGCGTTTTTGCGCTGCCCTGAGTCGCGGATGCTGGCTTTAGTGCTGATTTCACTTGGCGGCGGGTTTGGCTGGCTGTTGAGTCTGCTCGGTATGAGCGATCTGTTCGATTCGTTGCCCGTCGATTTTTACGTGCCGGAAGGTTATAGTTTCCTGATCCTGTTTGGCTTGCCCCATCTGGCCTTAGCCCGCAGCGCCATGCTGATTGGCTTTTTGCTGCTGTTTCGTGCGTTGCTGATCACGGAATCGCCGCGTGTATGGCTGCGCTGGACGACGCTGGCGGGGCTAGTCTGGATCGTGATGGGCCTGTGCGTGCCGTTTTACATTGCAGTGCTGTATTTGATCCTCGGCGTATGGGGTTTAGCCGCGTGGCTGCGTGCGCGCCAATTTCCCTGGGCGTTGTTCTGGCGAGCGGTCAGTGCGGCGTTGGTGGTGCTGCCGGTGCTGCTGTATACATCCATCGTCTTTTTGACGAGCGATGTGTTAGGCGAATGGTCCGCGCAAAATTTATTGCCCTCGCCGCACCCCTTGCACTACGTGTTTGGCTATATTGTGCTGGCGATTCCGGCAGTGGTGGCGCTGCGGTGGGCGTGGCGCAAAAGCGAATCATTGGCACACGCGACACCTCTGAACAATAAAAAAGGTGTTCCTTTTGCTTTTAATCCGCGTCATCTGCGTTCATCTGCGTCCTATTTACCTTATCTGCTGCTGGCAAGTTGGATCGCCGTGATGCCAGTAGTGGTTTATCTGCCGATCAATGTACAGCGCCGTTTGGCCGAAGGTGTGATTGTGCCTCTCGGTATTCTGGCGGTAGTCGGACTGCGGTTGCTGTTTCCCCATCGCCGCCAATGGTTGCGCGCGCGGCGGGTTGTGCTGCTGCTAACGCTGCCAACGGCTGTATTTTTCTGGTTGGGCACGACCTTCAGCGTCCTCTCACCGGGGCGGCCCTTGTTCCATCCGCGCGATGAATTAGCCGTGATGGATACCTTAAACGCTGTTGTCCCACGCGATGCGGTGGTCCTCAGTTTGAAAGCGACAGGGAACTATTTGCCCGTGCGCGCTGATGTCAAAGCCTATGTGGGACATGGGCCGGAAACGATCAACAGCACGGAAAAAGAGGCATTAGCCGAACAATTTTTCGCGGGCAAACTTGATGCTGATGCACACCGCGCGCTGCTGGTCGATGTGGATTACGTGTTCTTCGGCCCGCTCGAAGCAGAGATTTCCGATCCCGCGCGCTCCTGGGCGGAAGATTTGCAAATTCTCGCACCCTGCACGGTTGACGATTCCTATCTGGTATACGAGGTGCTCCATGCTGACTAGGCGAGAGATTCCGCGCTGGTTCCCGTTCACGCTGCTGATCGCGGCGTTGATCGCGCTGTTTCATCCCTTGCTGCGCGGTGAAACGTTGTTTTGGGGCTTGCCTTCGCTGCAATTTTATCCCTGGCGGCAGTTCGCGTTTGATGAACTCAGCGCGGGACATTTACCCTCGTGGAATCCGTATCTTGGCGCGGGTGCGCCGTTGCTGGCGAATTACCAGACAGCGATTTTTTACCCGCCGAACTGGTTGTATCTGCTGTTGCCGGGCACGTTCGCCA
Source organism: Anaerolineae bacterium (assembly GCA_016929355.1). Taxonomy (GTDB): domain Bacteria; phylum Chloroflexota; class Anaerolineae; order Aggregatilineales; family Aggregatilineaceae; genus JAFGJA01. The sequence goes on from JAFGJA010000426.1 coordinate 1,869, forward strand.
TGTCCGTGATCGCGCTGCTGCACATTGTCTGGGCGGGCTTAGGGATGTGGTTGTTTGCGGGCGCGTTAAAAATTCCCACATTTGGGCGGGGCATCAGCACCTTAGCCTATGCACTGACCGGCTATCTGATCGCGCGGTTGGGATCGTTTCCTACGGCGAATGCAGGGGCGTGGCTGCCCTGGTTATTCTGGCTGGCGCAGCGTGTAATCACGGGACGGAAATGGCGTGATGTGGGTTGGCTGGCGCTGGCGTTAGCGCTGCAACTGCTCGCCGGACATGCGCAAACCGTTTGGTATGGCGGTGTAGGACTTGGGCTGTATGCGCTCTGGTTGGCATTCTGGAGCCAACGTGAGCAACTATTACGACTGCGTGTTATGGCGCTGGTGCTGATCGGGATCGGGGTCGTGTTAGGCGTATTGATCGCGGCGGTGCAACTGCTACCCACCGCCGAATTTTTGCTGGAGTCGCAGCGCTCCGGCGGGTTGGACTATAAAACGCTGACCAATTTCTCCTATCACCCGCTACGGTTGTTCACGCTGCTGAGTCCTGACTTTTTTGGCACACCGGCTGATGGGAGTTTTCTTACGGATGGATCGTATTTCGAAGATGCGGCGTACATCGGCTTTATTCCACTTGTGGCCGCAATCGCGGTGATTGTCGCGCGGACTCGCCAGCGTAAACAATTAGACGCTAATCCGCTTTTACATACGGTTCCCGTGTGGATCGGACTCGCATTGTTCGGCTTTTTCCTGGCGATGGGGCGTTATAACCCGTTCTATCGAACCCTGGCAGAGCATGTGCCGACCTTCGACACCTTCCGTGATCCGGCGCGCTGGCTGATTCTGACCGTGTTCAGCTTGTCGGTGCTGGCGGGGATCGGCGTGCAATATTGGGGGCGCGGCAAGTGGATCGTGTTCTGGTCGCGTTTGGCAACGGCGGGCGGCGGGGGTATGGCGCTCATGGCGTTTGTCGGGATCACTTTCATGGACCTGTCCGATACGCTCGCAGTGCTGGCCGAAGGGATGATGGTGCTCGGTTTATGGACTGCCGGAGCTGCGATCCTGACCTTGATTCAGCCCGATCCGGCAATTTCACCTGCGCCAATTTCGCCGTTTTTGTGGCGGATTGCCGTGCTTTTGTTTGTGGTGATCGATCTCGGTTGGATGGCATCGGGACTCAATCCCACTGTACCGGACGAATATTTCGATGTGGCGGATCGCTGGGATGAGGCAGGCCGTATTTATTGGTTTGATGATTATGAGCAGGCTGTTACGTTCGGGGCTGACGACAGTGACGGATTTTTTGCTATGGGCGATTACACCATTGCGGCAGAGAACTGGCAAACGGTGCGTGATTCGCGTTTGCCGAATATCAATATGCTGGATCGCGTGCCATCGCTCAATAACAATGATCCGCTTTTGCCGCAGTATCACAGCGCGTATATCGATCTGATCGAGGAACTTGGCGCAGAATCAGGCGCATTACTGCGCGCAGCAGGCGTAACGCACACTTATGGGATCGCGCCGGAGGGGTGGACGGGCGAAAATCCGGCAGTTGTACCGGTGGCAGATGAGATCGCGCTGGCGTGGTTGGTTCCACAGGCGGAGATTTACGAGTCTGATGATGCAAGCGCGGCGGTGCTGCGTGATCCCGGCTGGAATCCACTGGAAACCATCATTTTAGCCGGGGAAGTACCCGAATCTGGCAAAGCGAAGATGACAAGCGGCAATGTTACGTTAAGTGAGGATTCGCCAACTGAGAAACGCTATCAGGTGACGACGGATGGTGCGGCCTATCTCGTGATCAGCGAAACGTGGTATCCGGGGTGGTCGGCGCAGATTGACGGCGAAACGACGACCTTGTATCGCGCGAATCTGGCATTTCAGGCAGTGCGGGTTCCGGCGGGCGAACACGAAATCACGGTATCGTATACGCTGAATCACTGGCGAACCGGGGCGGCGATCTCGGTGGTGAGTTTGATCGCGGCGCTGGTTTTGATGGCCTGGGGCACGATCAACCGGAGACGATGAACAGAATTAATACGATCCAGAGCGTACTGTAAAGCAAGGGGCGGCGCATTTTACGCTGTGCGGTATACAAGACCACCATCAGCACCAGGCCGGGTATAAAACGAAACATGCCCAACGGTTCGCGGTAGGTTGAAAACGGCACAAAGGGCATGATGGCAGCATTGGTGAACAGCAGGCAAGGGTATAAGTCCCATTTGCGATTCCGCAGATCGCGGATTGAGTGCCACAGCGCCCACAAACTCGGCCCAACGGCGGCGGGAATGAATAACAAGCCCGCCAGTATCAAAAACGCGAAAACGCTGCCCTCAGTGGCAATTTTGAACAAACCCGCGTAGGGAATGATCTCGAACGGAGTCGCCTTCGCACCGCCGGAACTGAGGCCAAATTCGCCCAACCAATCGTATAACACGATCTGCCAGATGAGAAACGGCACGCCGACGATCAAGCTCATACGGAGCGCAGCCCACCAACGGCGATTAAGCGCGAAATATAGCAGATAACCCGCCGTGAACAGCCCGGTTGTCTCTTTGGCGAGTCCCGCCAGCGCAAACATGATCGCGGCTTGCCACAACCGATTACGCTGCCCGAACCAGAGGCCCGCGATGACCAGTCCGTAAGCAAGAGTTTCAGTGGTACTTAATCGTACCGCCATTACCACACCGACGAATAAGCCATAGGTTAGGGCATACCACCGGCTGACGTTTAAGGCGATCAGCAAATCTTCGAGCAGCGCGGTAGACCCCGCCAGCGCGATCAGATTGACGATCACAAATGCCCAGGGAATCAGCGTTGTTTGTCCCGCGCTAAGAACACGTCCCAACGCCGGGAGCAGCATACGCTGGGCGCGATATGCGGGTACATCCAGGCAGGGCGGGGCGGCATTGGGATCGCGCGCGAGATAGTAGGCGAACTGCCCGTCGTAACCTTCGATCTGGATCGCGTCGGCATCATCGGGCACTTCACATTCGAGATTGCCCGCGCACACACTGTAACACTCGCCCAACGTGACAAATACTTTTGGATCAGCGTCGTTAGCAACGAAGATCACGCCGAGATAGATCACGGTGAGGATTAGGACGAGCAACCAGGGGCGAGGGCGCGTATAATTAGACATAATTCAGGCTTACACTTTTCGCATTTGGAGGGCGTATCGTGATACGCCCCTTAAGGATGACCGATGTCTTCATCAGTTTCATTTAACCAGCTTGTCTATGTGCTGGTGCGGCAGATTCCGCCGGGTAAAGTGTTGAATTATGGGCGCGTGGCCCAATTGCTCGGTGTGCCACACGGCGCACGCGCGGTGGGATGGGCCATGAGCGCGCTCAAAAGTGGCGATCAGGGTGTGCCCTGGTATCGCGTGGTGAATGCGCAGGGCCGCGTCAGCATCAAGGGATCGCCCGCCGGGGCCGCCGAACAGCGCGCCCGCCTGGAAGCCGAAGGCATCACGTTTGACGAGCGCGGCTATCTGGACATGAAGCAGCACCTCTGGCGGCCGGCCTTGCCCGAAGTCGAAGCGATCATCCGGCAGGCGCGCGGCGATCTTGAATCACCCGAATCGGACGTTGATACCGATTAACGCTTCGGGGGGCGCAGTGATGGCGGACGCACGATAGTTCGCTGCGCTGCCGGATTCGGGCTGCGTCCCACAATGCGCGCTTCATCAAATGGCTTAACAATAAATTCGACCACGCCATCTTCATAGTACCAGAGCGGCGCTTGCTGCCCATCCAACATCACGGCTTCCGGTTCGCCGGAAATCCCAACGACCTCGACACGGACGCTTTCGTAAGGGGGGTGGTACTGACCGGCGCGCCGCCACTGAATCGCAAACTGGCCGGAGGGTAGGAATTTGCAGGTGAAATACGACCAGCGATACGCCCCATCCCGGTATGCCAGTCCTTCACCCTCGTCTTCGTAGAAGGTAGTGTCACCACTGCCCGCATAGACGCGCAACCGGGCTTCTTCGATCTGGCTCTCACCGACGAATTGCATCACCGGCCACATCGGGAGAACACACCCCGCCCGCACATAAATGGGCATCCGTTCGAGTGGCGCGTCAGCAGTGACCGATTGCGCGCCGTCGATCAATTTGCCCGTGTCGTATTCATACCAGACGCCTTTTGGCAAATAGACCTCGCGCTTCGTTGCGCCGGGTTTCAGCACCGGGGCGACCAGCACAATATCGCCCAACATGAATTCGTCATCAAGGCCGCGCAAGGCTTCATCTTGCGGATCAAGCATAAAGAGCGGACGCACAATGGGCAATCCTTCTTGCGAACACTGGGCGAAGGTGGAGTAAATATAAGGCAGCAGTTGGTAACGTAGTTCGAGATAAGTGCGGGCAATCGCTTCCGTCTGTTTGCCAAAACTCCAGGGTTCCTGCCGCGCTGTGCCATGTGCGGAATGCGCACGGAAAAAGGGCAGCGTACTACCCAACTGCATCCAGCGTGTGTAGAGTTCGGCGTCAGCATCACCCGCAAACCCACCCACATCCGGCCCGGTGAAGGGCATACCGGATAGGCCACAATTCAGGACCATGCTCACGGTCAACCGCAAATGCTCCCAGGTTGAAGCATTGTCTCCGGTCCAACTGGCGGCATAACGCTGCGCCCCGGCATACGCCGCGCGGGTCAGCACAAAGGGCCGTTTATCGGGAAACTGCTTTTTCAATCCTTCGCGTGTGGCGCGGGCCATCAACATGCCATAGACATTGTGCCCGCCGCCGCCGTGCGTTTGCCCCGCGCTGTCCCAATCGTGGACCACATAATCGGGCAATGTGGGTTCGCTTTGCAGGTTCATGATCGAGGGTTCGTTCATATCCGTCCAGAACCCCGCAAAACCGGCCTGTGTCAGAATCGGGATCAGCGACGACCACCACGCCCGCACGCGCGCGCTGGTAAAATCGGGAAAGTGGCAGTTGCCCGGCCACACCGGAGCCGTGACTGGTTTTTCATTGGGATAATTGAGAAATACGTTCTGGCGGATGCCATCCTGATAAATTTCGTAATCCTCATCCACCTTGATGCCCGGATCGAGAATCGCCACGCTCTTAAACCCTTGCGCAGTCAAATCGGCTAATAAGCCCGGCAGCAAACGAAAACGCTCCCGGTTCCAGGTGAAAACGCGGTAGCCATCCATGTAATCAATGTCAAAATAGAGCGCGTCACAGGGCAGGTGGCGTGTGCGGAAATCATGCGCCAGCGCGCGGAATTCAGCCTCGGTTTCATAGCTCCAGCGCGATTGGTGAAAACCTAATGCCCAAAGCGGCGGGAGGGGCATCGATCCTGTCAGCGCGGTGTAATGCTTGAGAACTGTCTGGGCATTGGGACCGACAAATACATAAAAACGCAGTTCGCCATCTTCGGCAAACAGCGTCATCTGATCCGATTTCTCCGCGCCTAAATCCGCATAGCCCCGCGCCGGATTGTCCCACAAAATGCCAATGGCACGATCCGGTTGCACGCCCAGGTAAAACGGGATGCTATAATACGTGGGATCGGAATCGCGGGCATAGTTGGGCATTGGATCGAGGTTCCATAACGCCAACCGCTTGCCGCGCAGATTCAAGGCACTGGCTCGTTGGCCCAACCCGTAACTGCGTTCGGCGGCGGGTAATTGGCGCGTCCACCGGATTTCGGACTCGCGCCAGGCGATGCCCTCAGCATCGTCACTCATCACGCGCCCGTCGGGGAGTTCAAAACTCAGCCGGGTATTTTCTTTGTGAATGCGGCACAGCAAATGATCGGTGCTGGTCGTAAAGGCATCCGCCAGATCATGATTCATGACGGTGGTTGGCGGCCAGTCAATCCGCTCAACAGCATAGGAAAAGGGTGGAGGGAATTCCGGTGTGGTGCGCATTCTGACGCGCGCAATTTCCGGCGCTAAAAAACTGATCTCAACATAGCCTCGCTCAGTGTGAACCACGGCCCCATGCGCTCGTTTTTCGACGGACTTCACATCGCCTAGCGTTTGAAATCGGCCCCGTGCCTTCTTTTTCCCATAGCGGCGATTCAGGGAACGAATAGACGAGTTATATTGCACTGCCCGCAGCGCTGTTTGTAACCCCAATCCCTGAGCAGATTGCAAGAAATTTCTAAACGTTGATTTTGCCATGATCGCTTCCTTGATTTCAAACGAAGTCCCACCATAATGATAACGTAGGGAAGCCAATCGGGGAAATAGTCGTTTCGTTTGTAAGGAAAAGGGGGTGGGGCATGGCGAAGAGATCGATTCCGGTGACGGATAGGCATCTGCCAATGTCCGTTCCATCCCCGGTCAAAGATAGTTTTAGATGGTTTAGAGTTGAAATCCCTGACGAAACCGGACGATTTTCCGGCTGTAATTGGTGACGTAGTTGCGCAATTTCGCTTCCATCGCTTGCCATTCTTCACTATTAAGCGCGGCGGCCAGCGCTTCTAAATCTTCTGCGACGTATTCCACCTGGCGATTGCGATGGGTACTGTCTTGCTGCCCGGAGATCGTTTGAAACGCGCGGAAGATAAACACATTTTTCGCTTGCATGATCGGGATCATTTCGTTCATTATGAACTGATAATAGTCTTCGGTGTGCCGATCTGCCAGATCGTAGAACAACATCAACTTGAATCGCGGAACAATGTGTTTAGTCATGATTACGCGCCGTTCCCTCTATTGGGTGTTGTTAGTGCCAGATGCCCGGAATATGAGTGCCGCATTGTGGGCATTTGCCCCCCGTACTAGCGAGTTTGTTTTCTTGTACCAGGAAGCCAGTCCGCCGGATGAGTGTCGTTTGACAGTTTGGGCAGCGTGTGTCCTCCCATTCACCGGAGCGCCCCGGTAAGTTGCCAGCATACACATACTTCAGCCCGGCTTCGGCCCCGATCTCGGCGGCGCGAATGAGTGTTTCGGCTGGCGTTCGGCCCCGATCGGTCATTTTGTAATCGGGATGAAACGCGGTGACATGCCAGGGAATAGCGGCGGATACGCTGCGAATATAACGAGCTGCCTCCCATAATTCGTCGTTGCTATCGTTGAAACCGGGTATGATCAGCGTCAACACTTCGAGCCAGATGCCCGCTTCATGCACGCGCTTGATGGTGTCAAGGACGTTTTGCAGCACCCCGCCGAGATGTTTGCGGTAATGTTTGTCCTGCATGGTTTTTAGATCGATTTTGTACCCGTCCAGCCAGGGTTTGAGATAGTCGATCACTTCCGGCGTGCCATTGCCGTTTGAAACATAAACGGTCCGCATCCCGGCTTGTTTCGCCTGTTTAAAGATTTCAACAGCCCACTCCGTTGTGATGAGCGGTTCGTTATAGGTGCTGGCAACGGCCCGTGTCCCCCGGCTTTTCCCTAACGCGATCAATTCTTCCGCCGTGATGGGCGTGTAATCGCGTCCGGCGTTGTCATCGCGCAGCGTTTGCGAAATTTGCCAGTTCTGGCAGTAATCACAGCGAAAATCACAGCCCAACATGCCAAAACTCAGAATCGGCTGGCCGGGCGTGACATGGAAAAACGGTTTCTTTTCGATAGGATCAATTTGCAGCGCGCCCACGTAATTATGGGGGACACGCAGCGTGCCGCCATCGTTATAGCGCACCTGGCAGATGCCGCGCCGCCCGGCACGGAGATAGCAACGATGCCCACACGCGACACAACGCACCGCGTTTGGTTCGGTCTCAACCGCTTCAACCAACGCGCCGGGTATGGTCATTTGATCCAAATGATTTTGTAGAGAAGTCTTTCGCGTAGACATGATCGAGTTTGGTTCCAAATTCCTAACCTTCTTGACAGACTTTAGCATAAACGCTGCTGGATTGGGCATGGATTTGGAAAATAATTGGCGATATGAATAAAAA
>JAFGJA010000427.1 GCA_016929355.1 Anaerolineae bacterium
CCCCTACGAAAATCAGGTTCACCAACAATATCACAGGGGTATAGGACGGGTGAGCAAAATTAGGGCGTGTAGGTTTCGGTGGGCAAACCCGCGCTTATCCACGCTTGAATACCGCCCGCAATATTGATCACATCTTTGTAGCCTGCGTCAATCAAGATTTGGGATGCTTCCTGGCTGCGGTTGCCACTGTTGCAGATGACAAAAACCTCTTTGTCTTTGGGGACCAGCTCTTCTGAGGGCAGATTTTGCCGCAACTGATCATTTAGTGAATAGGTTACTGCGCCGACGGGGATGCCGGTGGATGATTCCCATTCGAATTGATCGCGCACATCAACGATGATCGCGTTATCGCTGGCGCTGTAACGCTCGTAGGCCGCGACAGGGTCCAGCGTGATATATTCGGCTTTAGCGTTATTGTCATCACCGCCACCGAGGACGATCACCAGAATGGCGATTACGGCGATCAGGATGGCCGCACCCAGACCGATCTGAATCCGGCGATCCTGGAGCGGATTAGTTGTTTGCTTCTTTTTACTTCTTGTTCTTTTGGACATTCAGCCCTCCGAATTATTTGGTATTCTCTGAAATACGACCTGATGGATCGACTACTTCACCGTGGCAAGATGCCCCTGCCGGAACAATACCGCCATCCAAGACGATAGTATCTGCCAGTATCGCGCCTGGGCCAACTGTTGCGCCACTTTCGAGATAGACGTTTGGGCCAATTTTGGCGCGCGGCCCTACGCTGACGCGCGGATCAATGCGCACCGGCGGCATGATCTGGATCGAACCGGGAATCTCGCTGAGGATATGTGTATCACGATCTTCCTGCAAAAACTGCCGGTTGATCGCCAGCAGGTCCAACTCATTGGTTAGATGCAAGCGCCAGTCAGTGGTTACATAACTGACCCGTTTCCCGTCTTTGATCGCTAATTGGATCGCGCTCGATACATCACGCTCACCGCGCACATAGGTTTGGACCTTTGCCAGATAGTCGAGCATGTCTTTGGCGAAGGCGTAGAGCATGATCGAGGCATATTTACCCTGGGGATTCGCCGGTTTTTCGCGGATGCCGGTGATATAGTCCCCTTCGATGATGACATCGGCGGATTTACGGATTTTTTCCGGCGTAGCTGGCAGTAAGCTAAGGGTGGCGATCTGGTTTTCGTCCGTGTTGAAACGTGCAACCAGGTTTTGGACGTGTTCGGCAGAGGTGAGGTTATCGACGGAGGAGAGGACAAAGGCGCTATCGACATGGGGCGCGGCGAGTTGTAGGGCATCCACTGTGCCGGTTGCTTCGACCTGTACCGCGAATTTGATCTCGGTATCGGGATACCAGGAATCGGTCAGGTAGGAGGCGATTTCGCCATCCTGCGGGCCAATGACGACGACAAAACGCTTGATGCCGGCCTCCCGCATCCGATCCATAACACGGGTCATGATGGGTTTGCCGAGAACAGGTAACATGGATTTCGGGCGATCTTTAGTGAGGGGGCCGAGGCGTGTGCCTCGTCCGGCGGCGAGGATAACAGCTTGTTGAATCATCGAAATATACCTGTTTGTTTGGTTGAGACTATGATAAAGATGATGAGGATTATAGCGTTTTTTGCGTGGCGCGAATAGGCGCAGATGGTTATACTGGTACGTACTGTGCAGGGGAGTTGTATGATATGAGGTAAATAGCATGGCGTCGGCAACTGAGCGGATGATCGCGTTTCACCTGTCTCGTTTGGAAGATAAAAATCCGCAAGTGCGTATCAAGTCCATTGAAGAATTGGTGTTGCTAGAGGCGACTCAGGCGCTTGAGGCGTTGGAAGCGGTGTATCGCAATGATACGGATGATGCGGTGAAACTGGCGGCGCAAAAGGCGGGGCGGACGTTGTTCTTCAAGAAAAAAGAGCAGGAAGAAGCGCAAAAAGGCGATGAGTCAGAGGACGCATAAGGGGCGCATCATTCACTAATACGCCCCTATTGTGTGATGGTTAGAGGTCAGCGAGGCGTTCGTCAACGGCTTGCAAACTGGCGGTAAGTGATTCGAGTTTGTCGCGCTCGCGCTGGACCACTTCGGGCTTGGCTTTACCCACAAAGTTTTCGTTGCTAAGTAAACCTTGCGTGCGCTTGATCTGCTGTTCGAGATTTTCCCGCTCTTTGGTCAGGCGTTCGCGTTCCGCATCGAGATCGACCAATTCCGCGAGCGGCAGATACACCGTCACATCAGCCGCCACAATCGCTGCCGCTTGATCAGGTGAGGCGGTATCGGAGGCGATCAATTCCAGCGATTCGACATTGCACAGGCGCGAGAAGAGATCACGGTGGGTGTCGATCAGATCACGGTGCGCGCCTGCGTCAGCCAGGGCGTGGATGCGTTGGCCGGGTTCCACGTTGTATTCGGCGCGCGCATTGCGAATGCCACGCACAAGGTCGATCAGGACGGTAAACTCGACTTCGGCGTCGGTATTCAGGTACGCTTCATCAGCTTCCGGCCAGGACGCGAGAATCAACGGTCCCTGATTCGGGAACAGGTGGCCCCAAATTTCCTCGGTGATAAAGGGGATATACGGATGCAGCAGGCGCAAGCTGGTGTTGATGACATGCGTCAACACGTCAAGCGCACGGGCGCGTGCGGCGGTATCGCTGCCATAGAGCGCGTTTTTGCTGATCTCCACGTACCAATCCGCGAATTCGTTCCATAGGAAATCAAGAATCTGGCGGCCCGCTTCGCTGTATTGGTAGGTGTCAAAGAGGCGCTGGACATTGCTCACCAACCCGGTTAAGCGGCTCATGATCCACTGCTGCGGCAGATCAAGCGCGGCCACATCGGGTTTGGCCTGCGGCGTGTATCCATCGAGATTTGACCACGTAAAGCGCGACATTTGCCACAGTTTATTGCCGAAATTGCGGCTGTACTCGATCCGGCTTTCGGCCAGATTCATGTCATTGCCGGGTGAACTGCCGGTCAGCAGGGTGAAGCGCAGCGCGTCCGTGCCGTATTTCGCGACAATTTCGAGCGGGTCCATCACGTTACCGTAGGACTTGCTCATTTTTTTGCCGTTTTCATCTCTGACAAGACCGTGTAGATAGACGGTGTGGAACGGGATTTGATCCGTAAACCACAGGCCGGACATGATCATCCGCGCCACCCAGAAGAACAAGATGTCGTAACCCGTTTCCATGACGCTGGTCGGATAGTAACGGGCGAGGTCAGGTGTGTGATCCGGCCAACCGAGCGTGCTGAAGGGCCACAAGCCACTACTGAACCATGTGTCCAACACATCCGGGTCTTGCTCAATGTTGGCGCTGCCGCAGTGGGCACAGGCTGTCGGGTCTTCGCGTGTCACGGTAATTTCGCCGCAGCCGGCGCAGTGCCACGCGGGGATACGGTGGCCCCACCACAATTGGCGGCTGATGCACCAATC
>JAFGJA010000428.1 GCA_016929355.1 Anaerolineae bacterium
GCCTGGATCAAGTCCTGGTAACGGATGTCAGCTTCATTCAGTGGCAGATGGCTTTTTTCGCCGCGCGGCCCGTAGTCGATGCCGGACATGTGCGCGTGCAATGATTCCAGCCCTGCGCGCCCTAAGTATTCCTCAACCGTGCGGAAAATGCCCGCGAATTCGTCGTAGGTGTTGAATTGACCATCGCGGGCGTGCAGATGCGCAAAATCAATGCAGGGCAGCACGCCGGGAATATCACGGCTGAGTTGGACCAGTTCATCCAATGTACCAAACATGGCTTTTTTGCCCATCGTTTCGGGACGCAGGCTCACGTCAATACCTTCTTCATCCAGGATGCCGCGCAGTTCCAGCAACTTCTCCTTTACCCGTTCGTATACATGATCAGGTGATTGATCATGATATGATCCGGGATGAAAGACAATATCCCGCGCCCCGGCCAGATACCCTTTGCGGGCGGCGGTGAGTAGGCGTTCGTCGCTTTTTGCCATCAGTTCGGCGGTCTGGCTGTTCAGGTTGATAAAATACGGGGCATGGATGCTGAGGCTTACATTATAGGTTTCAGCCGTGTTTTTGATCGCGGCGCAGGTTTCATCAGATACGCGCACGCTGCGCACCCAGGCGATTTCCAGGTGGTCCATGCCAAGCCGCCGGATTTGCTCAATCGCGGCGAGTGTACCGGTTTGTGGTGTTGATTGGGGACTGCCCACTGTACCAAAACGAATCAGGGGGTCCATGAGACTCCTTTCAATCATTACAAAAACAGAATTTTAGCAGATTTGTGCTGTTCAGGAGGTATTGTAACGTGAGTTTCGCGCAGAAGGATCGACGACGTGATTTAATGCTCGCGTTTGCTGCGTTTTTAGTGGCGTTGGTGTTATGGCAAATGCAAGGCGTCTATTTTCTCACCCAACCGTTTCGCCTGTTCGTGACCATGATTCACGAATTAGGGCATGGTCTGGCGGCGGTGTTGACCGGCGGCGAATTTATCCGTTTTGAAGTGACCAAACGTGGCGCAGGGCTGGCATATACATCCGGGGGATGGCGTTTCGCCATTATTCAGGCCGGGTATCTGGGAACGGCGATCTTTGGCGCGTGTTTGCTTATCCTGACGCACACGATCAAAAGACCGGGCCGGGTGGCGATTGGCGTGGGCGTCTTTATCGGCATTCTCACGCTGGCCTATTCGGGTATCAGCGCCGGTAATCTCAGCATGTGGGAGATCATGGTCGCGGGTAGTGTGCTGGCCGGTGGAGTCTATTTGTTCTTCGTGCGCGAGATGGAGGCGGGTGAGCATTATATCGGTTTGTTGGTTGGTCTCGGCGCGGCGTTTTTATTCGTGATCTTTGCCGGATCGGACAATGTGCTGACGATCCTGATCGGGTTGATCAGCGCGGGGTTATTGGTTGTGATCGGTTGGCGCGCGAACCGGGATGTCGTCGTGGTAACGCTCACCTTTCTGGCGTTTCTGACCGGCTTGCAGGCGATTACGGATTCGTGGGTATTGTTCAAAATTGTCTCGCAGTCCACCGCTTTGATGCCGAGTAATGATGCGGGATCGATGGCGCGTGAAGTTGGGGGTACGGCGTGGCTGTGGGCGCTGGTGTGGATTGCGATGGACATCGTGATTTTTGGATCGGCGGTCTATTGGGTGCTGATCCGGCCTGCGCGCCGCAAAGCATAAGATTATGCGTTATTCGGCAGGCGGGGGGAATTCGCTGTTTTCACCATCCGTCGGTGTGGCATCGTCCTGTTCGTCTTGATCGGGTCCAAACAGCGCGAATAAGCCTACGCCCAATGAGGCGATCAAAAAGCCACCGATAAAGCCCAGCGCTTGCAGGCGGCCCATTAACGGGCGGGTGTTATTGGTGGCTCCGTGTGTGCCAAAGCCCAATACATCCGCCAACCCTGCCGCCGCCGCGATCAATAGGCCGGTCAGGGTTAGGCGAATGCCAATATCTTGGCCCAACGTGGTGGGTAGGCCGGGGTAAAACATCTGGTTGACAAAAATATATGCGCCAATAAAGATGAAACTGAAGCCCAGGAGAATCACTAACACTTGCAGCACGCCCACGCCCGCGACGGTTTCCAGGCCGATAATGCCGGGAAACAGGCCGATCAAGGCGAGCATAATGCCGAGTGCGCCAATCGTGATGCTGGTTTGTGAATAGCGTTCCATGATTCACCTGCTGGTTAAGGTCTTATGGAGAAAACAATTCAAACGCGTATAATGTAGGGGCCGACCAGCGTGTCGCCCCTACATAATCATGCGGAATCTATTTATTTTCGCCATTAGGGAAGACCTCTTCGTAAAACACGCAAAAAGTTGCCGCTCATGATCGCGGTGATGTCCGCTTCACTATACCCCCGTTCGGCCAATTCATCACCAATTTTCTGCAAATCCAGAATCGAATCAAAGCCAACCGGCGCGGATTCGCTGCCGTAGCCGCCATCAAAATCGCTGCCGAGGCCGACGTGTAAAGCGCTGCTGGTGATCTGGCAAACGTGATCAATGGTGGTGATGAAGCGCTCCATTGTCACCGCGTCTTTGCGATCCCCCATTTTCCAGCCTTCGAGCAGGAACAGGTTAAACGGGATCATGCCGACCACCCCGTCGCGCTGCGCAATCAGCTTGATCACTTCGTCGGAGAGATTGCGATCCGTGCGATCTGGACGGAAGTGGAGCGGATTTGCGTGGCTGGCGAACAAGGGACCATCATACAGATCGAGCGCTTCGAACAGTCCCTCCGGTGTCATGTGCGACAGGTCGAGGATCATGTTATAGCTGCGCATCGCCGCCAGCAGTTCGCGCCCCAGATCGGTGAGCGGGCCGGGCGCATTGGACCCGCCCGCATAGCGCGTTTTGGTCCAGGCGGGGCCAATGATGCGCAAGCCGCGCTCATACCACGTTTCAAGCTGGTCCGGTTCGAGGATCGGATCGGCCCCTTCCATCAACACAATGAGGCCCAGGCGGTGATCGTCGTCGCTTTTGTCCAGGGTCCAGGTGGCGAGGACGCCATCCAGATCGGCTTCAGTCTGGATAAGGTGGATGCGCTCCTCTTGATCCGCGAGGCGGCGGTAATACTCAAGCTGCTCGTTACCCAGGCGGTTGGCTTCTTCGGGCGTATCATACACAATGCGCTCGTCAGGGTACATTTTGCACCAGTCTGGCGAGACAAAAATCGTGCTGCAAACTACCGCGACCTGCGCTTGGATTTCTTCCGGCAAACCGAGCATACACCTGCCGTAGCGTTGGAGGCGTACCGGATCGGTTTCACGGTGGCGGTGTTCGTCGAGGCTGCGCCGGAAGTCGCGCCCGTTATTGAAATAATTCCAGGCAATATCTTGATGGGCGTCAATAATCAGTCTTTGAGACATGCTAATCCCTTGCATTTTATGCGCGAATCAGATCGGCATGATGCTAACCGATCTCAACGGGTAAATTATGGGTGTTACGGTTCGATCAGATCATCAAAGTCCGCATAATCGCGGACTTGCTCACCATTGATAAACAGGGTCGGCGTACCGGACAAACCGCGCCCCTTGAATTCGTTTTGCGCCGCATCTACGAATTGCTGCGTGCTTTTCGCGCTCAGACAGGCTTCGAAGGCGTCCCCATCCAGCCCCATAGCGTTGGCCCCTTTGATCAGGCGGCGCGGGTCAAAGGTGAAGATCAGGAAGCGATCCTGCCAGTCGAATAACACATCGCTCATTTCCCAGAATTGGCCCTGTTCTCCGGCGCAAAATGCGCCTTTGGTGGCATCGGTGGCTCCCGGCCCGATATTGGCTATTGGCACAAACACAAATTGCACCTCCCCGGCGGTGATCTCATCAACGAACGCCGGGAGATATTCATTATGAAAATCGCGGCAGTGAGGGCAGACGTAGCTGGAAAAATCTTCGATCAGGATCGGAGCGTCGGCGCGGCCCAGGCGCGGGAAACCTTGCTCCGTTGTGCCGCGTTCCAGACCAGCATAAAGCGTGCCTAAGTTGTCCGGGATCGGCGCATTTCGTACCGATATTTCGCGGTAGATCAAAAAAGCGATCAGGCCGAGGATCATCAGGCCGGGCAAGATCATCACCACCAGGGGAATCCGGCGGCGGGGTTGTAGTTCACGTTCAGCCTGTTCGAGCAGCTTATTTACGGTGCGGTCAGCGTCATTCATGATCGGCTCCATTGCTCCACAACGCCCAATAAATCCGGTAGGTGTTTGATCGTCGCAGCCGGTACGACATCATCAGCCATGCCCTCTGGCAGCCAGCGATGGTCCTGCTCGATCCATACGCCGCGCAAACCGGCTTGCTGCGCGCCCCACACGTCAAAATAGAGACTGTCACCCACGTAGATTGCCTCGTCGGGTGTCAGATCGAGCGCCGCCAGTCCAATCTGGAAAATTTCAGCGTAAGGTTTCCAGGCTTCGACATCGGCGGAAAAGGTGAGATGCGCAAGATAGGGCAATAACCCGAAGCGATCCAGATCATCGTAATGGGCTGATCCCGGCCAGACGGTGTTAGAGATTAGACCGATCCGGTAGCCATTGTCGCGCAGCGTTTGCAGTGTCTCAGCCGCATGATCAAGGGGATAGACATGCCTCTGAATCGCGGTCATATAGGCTTGGGTGATGGCGTCTACCGTCGCGGTGGGCAGTTCGTCTGTACCCCACAATCGCGCGAGATCATGTAACTGGTAGTGGAGTTTGAGTGTGGCCGGGTTGTAGTTGGCCTCAATGGATTTCCAGGTCGTGATCGCGTGCTGCCACGCGGCGGTGATGGCTTCATCTGCGGGTGGCAGGGTATACCCGGCGGCGCGTAATGTTCGGTAGACGCCGCGCGCGCCGAGTTTTTCGGTATCTTCCCAGGTGGTGTTGGGTGCGTTGTAGTGCAGCAGTGTGCCGCCCATGTCGAAGATGATGCCGCGTACTGGCATGATGGCTGATTGCCTCCGAAAAATTGCTTTTACCTCACCCCCTGAGCAACCTTTGGTTGCCCCCCTCTCCGTGATTGGAGAGGGGGAGTCGAGGAAATTTCTTTGTGAGGTGATTAAGATTCAAAAGATGATCAGTATTTGCGCTAGGCCAACATATAGCGCGCGATCAAATGCGCGGTGTGGATCACGCTGTCGGTGTGCGTGCGCTCGTAGGCGTGCGAAGCATCCACACCGGGACCAATCAGCGCGACCTGCGCCGATCCGCCCGCGCGCCAATACGCTTCGCCATCCGAGCCGTAATATACGTAAATATCGGGTTTGTGCGGGATGCCAGCTTCTGCTGCGAGCGTGCGCAGTTTGGTTGTGAGATCGATGTGATAGGGACCGCCCGCATCTTTGACGCAAATGCCGACGCTGAATTCATCCGAATTTTGCCCCTGGCCCACTGCCGCCATATCAACGGTTACGAGTTCGTGCAAATCGGCGGGAAAGCCGGTTGCGCCACCGTGCCCAACTTCCTCATAGGTGGCAATCTGAACTGTGATCGTTTGCGCGGGGCGTTGGCCCGCTTCTTTGAGCGCCAGCAATGCGCCATAAATCGCGGCGACGGCGGCTTTGTCGTCCAGATGGCGAGAGCGAATAAAGCCCGTGTCGGTGACTTCCACACGCGGATCGAGAAAGACGAAATCGCCCACTTCAATTCCCAATGCGCGGGTTTCCTCGGCGCTGGTGGTACGCGCATCGAGGCGGATTTCCATCGTATCGGCGGAACGTTTGACATCGCCCGCATCGCGAAAAATATGCGTGCTAGCTTTAACCGGAACCACCGTCCCGCGAATCCGTTGATCGTCCTGCGTGCGAACGGTCACGCCTTCAAATTCAACCGCATTCCACATAAAACCGCCCAACTGTGTCAATTGGAGCCGCCCGTTACTTTTGATCTCTTTGACCATCAGACCAAGCGTATCGGCGTGGGCAGTCAGGCCGCGCGGGGCGTCATCCCGTTCACCCGGCCATGTGATAAACAGCGCGCCTTTAATATCGCGTTTGATAACGAGTTCGGGAATATCGAGCGCGTTAAAGGCGTGCTCAACATACGCGCTGGCTTCAACGTGGTAGCCGGTAGGACTGGGGGTATTCAACAAACCGACGAGAAAATCGACAATAACATCTTGCTTAAAGTCTAAGTTCGGCATGACATGCTCCTGGGTATACTGCACAATGCGGGAGGAAGTATAACCCCAGACACCTGGGCGCGCTATGGTTGGATGGTGATTGTCGCCAGCACCGCGTAACTGCCGAGTTCTGCCCCCGTTGCATCAGTGACGGGCAGGCGTTCATCCGGCGTTTGCCAGTGATACAGCGCGGCCCAGAGTTCATACGTGCCCGGTGCGAGATCGGATGGTAACTGCAAGCCGTGATTGTCCCGGTGCAGCGAATCGGCGCGCCAGGTGGTCATCGGTTCGAAGTTGTAGGCCGGGAAAGCGTCCTGTTGGGCGATGAGTGTGCCATCTTCTGCCATCACGAACAGCGCAACGGTGTAATTTTGGGGGACGGTATCGAGCGCGTGCCATAGCAGCGATACAGGCAGCACGTCACCGGGCGCGCGTATGGTCCCGCCGGGAATGTCATAGCCGACCAGTTGGATCGTATCGCCGTAAGTGACATTCATGATCTGTTCCGGCCATGCGGTAGCGGTGGCAGGCGGCGCAGACGTAAGATCGAACAGGATCGCGCGGGCGAGA
>JAFGJA010000429.1 GCA_016929355.1 Anaerolineae bacterium
CGAGAAATTGCCCAAGACACGGAGCGGCAAGATCATGCGCCGTGTCTTGAAGGCGCGCGCGATGGGCGTCGATGAAGGCGATCTGAGTACGTTGGAGGACTAGGCCGCATCACGCTTGCTGGCTACCCCCTCCCTCAGAGCAGCGAAACGTTGCCGCCCTCCCCGCACGCGAAGAGGGGAATCGCGCACGATCTGCCTCCCCCTCCCCATGGCATGGAGAGGGGCGGGGGGGGTGAGGTACAACAGACAAATTCCGATCAATTCCTATCCACCCACCCAACCCGATTCCTAACTTTGGTCCGGTGACAACCTGACCGGATGGGCCTTATCCTGAACATAGATTCAGATCGACGTAGCCCAGGATAGGCCATCATGAATATATCGCTCGCTGTTTCATATACATCATCCCAGCACGCCTACAATACCACCGGACACGATCCGCGTGCGGCCAAACTCTTTGATCGCGCCTATCGTAATCCATGCCCCACCCGGTTCCAGCAGTGGCTAGGGCGCACGATTCAGCCCTTGCTCCATTTAGACGATGTGCTGGCGCATGGTTCGTTGAATCACCGCCATCATGACGGCACGCGCGCCATTGCGGTGAATCAGATTCACGGCACGCTTAATCGCGGCGATGATTTCGACTATAATTTTCGCCCCCTGAAAAATGCGATCCAGCAGCGTTGGCGCAGCGTCGCTACCGCCATGATGCACGAGATCAGCTTGCCGCCGATTGAAGTGATCCAGATCGGCGAGGCGTATTTCGTCAAAGATGGACACCATCGCATTTCCGTCGCGCGGGCGTTAGGCTGTGATTATCTGGATGCAGTCGTCGAGGTATGGCACTAGGGCCATCCCCCCTAAATTTTAGGGGGGATTTTTTGCGCACTTTTTACAAATTCTGCCATTTGCATCTAACAAAACGGCGGTATAATTAATATAGAAAGTCACGCAGGGTGACGCCGCGCGTTGCCTATTATCAATATCCATCGTCCGCGTATAGGTCGAACCCATCATCTGGTCTTCGGCTTATTTTTATGGGAGAATCACGAATGACTGAAAACGACACTATGCCGAAGGCAGAACTGGACGAGCCTCCTGGTCAGTCCGGTAACGCTGTACTTACCGCCGCGCTGCATAAGCGCACTCCCCGTCCGGCTCTCTGGGCCGATGTCCCCGACGAACAGTGGGACGATTGGCGCTGGCAACTCGCCCACCGCCTGAATTCACTCGAAGAACTCGCCCAAATCATCCACCTGACACCGGAAGAAATCGACGGATTGACCGCCGAGGATAAATTCCGCGTGGACGTAACGCCCTATTTCGCCAGCCTGATCGATCCTGACGATCCCCAATGCCCGGTGCGGCGGCAGGTGATCCCGTTGGGCCGCGAATTGCAGGCGTTTGAAGGCATGATGGAAGACAGTTTGGCGGAAGATGCGCACAGTCCCGTGCCGGGGTTGGTGCATCGCTACCCGGATCGCGTGCTGATGCTGGTCACGACGCAGTGCGCGAGTTACTGCCGCTATTGCACGCGCAGCCGTATTGTAGGCAATTCAGCCG
Organism: Anaerolineae bacterium; assembly: GCA_016929355.1. Classification (GTDB taxonomy): domain Bacteria; phylum Chloroflexota; class Anaerolineae; order Aggregatilineales; family Aggregatilineaceae; genus JAFGJA01. Next base: position 1,564 of record JAFGJA010000429.1, read on the forward strand.
CCACCTTCAGCCGCGCCGAGTTCGAATTACAGCTTGATTATCTGCGCCGGACGCCGCAAGTCCGCGACGTACTCCTGAGCGGCGGCGATCCGCTCACACTCGCGCCGAAATTGCTCGAATACCTGTTGAGCAGTCTGCGCGAGATCGAACATATCGAGATTATCCGCATCGGCAGCCGCGTGCCGGTCTTTTTGCCGCAGCGCATCACCGAGGATTTCGCGGAAATGTTAGGCCGCTACCATCCCGTATGGCTCAATATTCACGTCAATCATCCGAAGGAAATCACGCCGGAACTGGGTATCGCATTAGATCGACTCGCCCGCGCGGGCGTGCCGCTTGGCAATCAAAGCGTGCTGCTGGCCGGGATCAATGACAGCGTGAATATCCAGCGCGAACTGGTGCATAAACTGGTGAAAAATCGCGTGCGGCCCTACTACCTCTACCAGTGCGATCTGGTCAAGGGCGCGGGGCACTTCCGCACGACAGTCAGCAAGGGCATCGAGATCATCGAAGGGCTGCGCGGCCATACGAGCGGCTACGCGGTCCCGACCTATGTCGTTGATGCGCCCGGCGGCGGCGGCAAAATTCCCGTCATGCCGCAATACCTGATCAGTCAAGCGCCCGGCAAGATCGTGTTGCGCAACTTCGAGGGTTACATCACCACCTATGATGAGCCGCTCGATTACGATCCGCACGCCATCGATCATCTGGACGCGCAAGCCGTCGAGCGCTTGGAACCCGGTCAGGCCGGTGTAAGCGGCCTGTTGGCAGGCAAGCTCTCGCAACTCAAACCGGAAGGCTTCGACGACATCCACCGCCGCGATGGAATCCAGCACCGCCTGAACGCCAATACGCAAAAATGGCAGCGCTTCCACATGGGCGAGGCATTGGGCATCCCGCAGGAAGACACACCCTTGAATGGCAACGGTAAAACCATTAAAGTTAAAAACGGCAAAATCAAAAATGGCAATAGCCGGAAATCAAACGGCAAAAACGCCCGTAAATCCAATGGCAAAAACGGGAAAAACGGGAACGGCAATGGCAACAGTAACGGGAACGGGAACGGTAAAAACGGAGGTCACGCCTGATGCGGATCGTCGTCCTCGCCAATCTCAAGAAAAATGCGCCCCAATGGGAGGGCATGGTCGCGGATCAGTGGGATGATCTCGACAGCCCGCGCAC
>JAFGJA010000430.1 GCA_016929355.1 Anaerolineae bacterium
CGATCATGAGTTCCGCCGATTGGATGCGCGCAAACATGCGATCCGTGATGTCGCCCGTAAAGGCGTCTAAATCCATCCGTTCGCAGAGCAAACCCATGTCTTTGACGGTGGGCTGAATCGCCAGATAAAATTGATCGTCATAGTCATCTTTGAACGGCATGGCGACAAATACGTGCGGCGTGGATTCGTCGGCTTCTGGCTGGCGGAATTCCGGTTCGAACGATTCCGGCCCAGCCATCCGAATTTTCATGTCTTCGGCAGTCATAGGCAGTTCACTGTCAGGCGGAAACTGTGCTGTTTCGGTAGGCAGGAAGCGATTGAGTGCCTCGCGGAATAGATTGGCACGACTTTCATTAGACTCAATAAACGTGATCCGGCGCAGGGTTGGCGGATATTGTCCAGCTTCATAGGCATCGGCTATACCGAGCAGCAGTGATCGGAATGCTTCGATTTCATCGAGCGCCAGAGCCGTTTGAATCCCATGGGCCGTTGTCAACAGGTGTTCGACATCGGTCCCGGCTTCCCAAAGGGCGGTTAAAAAATTGCGGCCTAGCTCACGCAGTTGGACGTAGTGCAAATCAAATATTGAAGGTGAGCCAACGATCAAAATCTGTTTGGTGCGCGCGATGGTGTCTCCCGGCCATAATTGGTATACCCCTGGCTCTAACTGCTGTTTGGCCTCGGTATACCCGGCATTATTTAGTTTTTTGCGAATCTGCGCGTCTAGTCCACCGGAACGCGGCGAATATTTCACCGCCAATACATCGGCTTCATACTCCAGTGCATCCCCCTGCACCACCTCGATCTCAAAGCCCAGATTGACCTGATCAGCTTCGCTCATGCTTCATTTTCCCCTTGTTCATCAGTTTGATCGGATGCGTCCTGATCCCACGTTCGCCCATAATTGATCTTCAACTTGTCCATAACCGCCTGTTCCAGATCAATGCCCGTTGTGCTGGCGAGTTGCAGCAGGTACAGCGTCACATCGGCCAATTCACCCGCCAGCGCCTTTTGATCGGCCACATCGCCGTTCCACTGGAAATGCTCCAAAATTTCCGCCGCCTCAATGCAGAGCGAGATCGCAATGTTGCGCGGCGTTTGTGGGCGCGGGGTGTCGGGATCGTACCAGCCCTTCGCGCGGACAAAATCATGCATGTGTTGGGTGAGTTCGGTCAGGTCCATGAGTTCGTGATAAGGTGTCAGTGATCGGTTGTCGGTAAAAGCAGCGTGTACGGTGTTCATTATACCGGGTTTCGTGATGAGTAAAAACGTCCCCTAAATCTTTGGGGTGTGAGAATCGTGAGGGGCGTGTTATCCTATATAAACATAGTGTGTCGTGGAAACTACCTTCACTAAGCCGATTTGGTCCTTTCTGACCCTTTGTAAGTTTTTATTGACTTTATAAACACAAATGCGCTATACTTACCGAGCGGGCGTTTTGGTTAGGGTTTTGACGGGGAACCGATCATCCAACACGCAATCTTATATCACATCTCCCATATCTCGTTGAATTGACACACGAAAGGTCAATCTACACGCATGACTTGCTCATCTTGTTCAAATGATCAGGTTCCGGGTCTTGCGCTTAAACATGACGCGCTGGCCCAGTGGATCGAACGCGAATGGGTACCGCGCTATCCTGATCAGGCGATGCTGACGCTGTCTGTTATGCAGGCATGTGTGCATCAGCAGGTGCTCGCACGCTTCGATAAAACCAAAACGCTGGCTGGCGATTACACGTTCGCGGGCCATGAATCGTTGACCTGTGAGATCGCGCCGCCGGTGTCGTTCTACTCTTTCAATGGTGATCTCACGCTGCACACCGGGGCGTATGTTTATCGCTTCGCCCGAATCGACTCGGACGAGGTTATTGAGGCGCTGGTGGTTGCGTCTTTCTGGAACGATGAGGCGGATGTGATCTGTCTCGCCAACATCCCGGCCGATTTTCTGCTCACCTGGGCGGCGTTCACCAATATGTGTGATAACCTATCAGGGATGCTCAATCCTGCGCCGCGCGTGCGTATCATCGGCGGCAACGATTCGTCCTTCGAGCCGAAAGTGGGCTGGGATGAGATCATTCTGCCGGACGATCTGAAAGACGATTTGCTGGATGACGTGGAATCGTTTTTCGAGCGCGGGATCGATATCTACAAAAAGCTGAATCTGAAGCCGTTCCGCAAACTGCTGTTGGCCGGGATTCCCGGTACGGGCAAAACGATGCTCTGTATGGCGCTGGCGCAGTGGGCGCTGGATCGTCAATATCTGGTGATCTACATCTCCTCGAATGACTATTCGGGCGCGGCGTTCTGGAAGATCGAGCGCGCGGTCAAGATCGCGGCGGCATCCGAACTGCCCACGCTGATTCTGCTCGAAGAACTGGATGCCTATCTCAAGGATGACGAGGATAAGGCGCTGGTGCTGAATGTGTTGGATGGCGCAGAAGCGAAAGAAAACGCCCAGGGCACTATGTTGATCGCCACGACCAACTATCCCGAAGCGATTGACGAGCGCGTCTTGAAACGTCCGGGCCGCCTGGATCGTGTGTTCATCGTGCCTGAAGTGCGGGATCGTGACACCGCCGAGGACATGCTGCGGCACTATTTGGGCGAACACTTCCGCGAAACGCATGTGGCGCTGGCTGATGAACTGGTCGGGTATCC
>JAFGJA010000431.1 GCA_016929355.1 Anaerolineae bacterium
CCTGTTCATCTTTGGTTGCGCCGGTTTGCTTGTGCATCCGGTTGAATAACTTCCCGCTCATCTTCTGGAATAACTTATTCGCCTGCGCGGGATCAGCGCCTTGATCTTCGGCCAACTGCCGGAGTTCAGGCGGCAGCGAATCCGCGCCCACTGCCATCACGGGCGGGCCATCACTTGCGATGGCTTCTACGGCGAGTTTGCCCGCAAAGGCATCGTGCAGCACGGCGGATGACACACTCGCACGCTTGTACGGTTCGAACGCGGCGGGGTCGTTATCGCGTGCGCCATGATCAAACAGCGCAAAACCGCCGGATTCGTCAGTGAGATAGCCGTAGATCACCGGCGTAGCAAGCGTCTTGTGCAGATCAAGCAGCGCGTCTTCGGGAACCTGACCGAAGACGGTGATCCAGTCATCCTGGGGCGGGGCGATAAACAACTTGACCAAATCCGTCAGGCCAATAGGCGTCCCTGTGCCGCCAGGGAACGGATCATAACTCGCGTAGCCCTGCTCGGTCAGGATCGTCTTAAGCGCATCCGCAATGAGCGCGGGATCGGTGTGCGGGATAAATAAACGATACCAGGTCTGGCTCATTGTTTTATATGGCTCCTTCCCAGGTAGAAGTCAGGTCTTGCGCTGTTTGTGCCGTGTTATTTTGGGCAGTCTCAGCCGTTGGCAGCGTATGGCTGTATTCTTCGGCCTGCCAGAAGGTCATCACATGGGTGAGATCGACAAAACCAAGCATTCGATACAGGTGTGTTGTCGAATCTTCTGGGGCAATAGTGAAAATAATATCCCGTTTGTGTTCGAGTGTAGCGCGAACGGCGGTTGTGATCAAGGCTGTTTCCAGCCCCATCCCATGCCAGAGCGGAGCCGTTACCACCGCTTCGATCTCCGCTGACTCTTCACGCAGACAAATCTGCGCCGTACCGAGCGGGGTATCCTGGTAACTTGCCATCACAAACACTTTTTCGCCGCGCTGTGCAAACTCGACGAGCGGTTTAACTTCAGCCTGATTGACAGTCAGGGTTTCGGTATTATAGTACCCAGCTTTGAAGACGCGCTGCCATGCGCCTAACTCGGCAGGGGTGGTTGCGACTTTGGCCGTGATCGCATAATCGAATTCAGCTGGCAGGCGATCACGCGGCGTTTCGTTGGGTAAATCGGGGCCGTAGAGCGGTCTGTACACCATGATCACACGCTGTTCTTCCAACGTCAGGCCCATCAAGGCCAGTTGCTGCTGAAATGCATACGGAAACAGCGCATCTTGAAAGACAAGGCGCGGCACACGGCCTAACCGTTCCAGCCCGGTAAACGCGCTGTAGAGATCATCGCGGCGCACCCAGGCGACCCCTTTATGGGGCGTGGCACAGTTCAAATACGGATCGGGATTTGAGGGATGAAAATACACATCCACCGTTCCCAATTGTTCAACAATGGCCTGCCGCGCGCGGGTTGATTCGCGGATGTGGGCCTGAATAGTGCGCAGCGTCTTGCGTTCTTCCCGGTTCAGTGATTGCATAGCGCTCTTACTGTCTTTTAACTAAATGAAATCATCTATGCCCTAGTTTAAGGTGATTTTGACTAGAACGCCATTTGGACTTAGGTTAACTTCCGGTGAGGGTCTGATTGGTTCGTTAAGATTTGGGGTATAATTCATTTATGCTTTGTGATATTTTTAGGAGATACTATGGAACATATTGATGGTCAAGTTGTTGCGCAAATTAAAGAAATTACCGGGTTGACATTCGCTGATATTTTGCAAGTGTATTATGGTCAGCAAGCGGATTCGCACAAGCAAAGTATCGTGTTGGATGCGGCCCAAATCATCAGAAACTCGATTACGGCGATGCGGCGGCATCATGGTCCCACCTTGACCGTTATTGCGCCAGGACATGTTGTGGATGATTATTGTGGGGGTATCCTGCGCGGTGTGCAGCAGGCGAGTGCCAGCTTGAATTATAACGTCGTGGTGCATTGGCAGCCGCTTCCCCCTGTTTTAAGTGAGTATTCTGAAGCGTTATTTGCTACCGATCTGGTTGGTCAGGGATTGTTTTTGCTGACACGGGATAATTACGAGATGTTTGTGCCGCAGTGCCGCCAGCGCAATTGCCCCTATGTGTTAAGCGATAGTGAATCTCACGAACTGGAATCGCACCCCTGTTTACAGATCGATAGTTTGCAAGCGGTCAACGAAGCAACGCACTATTTGTTTGAACAAGGCCACCGCCGGATCGGGTATATTGCGGGGCGGCTGAATGTGCCCAGCGCGAAGTGGCGGTTGCAGGGTTATAAAGCCGGGTTAGAAGCCGTCGGTCTGCCGCTTGATGAAGCGCTGATCGTCGAAGGTGATTGGATGCTGGAGTCGGGGCGAGAACAGGCGGCAGTCCTGTTGCAGTTGGCTGATCCGCCAACGGCGATTATGGCGGCGAATGATCTGATGGCGATTGGTGCTTTGCTCGCGATCAAATCGGCGGGATTGCGCGTGCCGGAAGATGTCTCGCTGATTGGGTTTGATGATATTGGCATGGCTTCCACTGTAACCCCGGCCTTGACGACGATCCGGCAGCCATTGGAACAGCTTGGGCAGGCGGCAGTGGACATGCTGCACCAGATGATCCAACAGGGGAATCTTGATGTGGCCTCGCGCTTTATTGAAACCGAACTGATCATCCGTGAGTCGGTGCAATCACTCAAGCAGGCTTAAACGATTTTGGGTCGAGGCGATTCGCGGATCGCCCCGACCCAAACCTCTAGCTTAATCGTAGGCCGTATACCCTCTAAACGGTGGCAAACGCTGGTTCATCCCAGCGATTCACATGCATCTGCCCCTCTTCATAATCGCGGGAAAGCGCCGCATCAATGCTCAATTCGAACAGCACATATTCATCAGGTGGGGTGTAACAGGAGGCATCAACGGCATCCTGGCGCATTGCCGGATCATCAATGGGCGTCGCGCGGCCTTTAATGCTAAACTCACCGCCGATACCGGAGACATTATCAACCAGCGAATGCATGGCATAGCGTCCGTCCTGGCGCAAATCGGCGGCTTTGGGTGATGAGGGTTCGATGAATAAGAGTAACCGCTCCTGGCAGATGACCGGCGCAACCGGATTCACGCGCGGCGAACCGTCCTGGCTGATGGTCGAGATGAATGCGACACGGGCACGATTAAACCGCGCTTCGCCGTAAGCAGCGAGGCCGGGCGCGGCGGCAGCAAACTCACTCCAGGTTGCCATGATTTGCACCTTTCCAATCCTATTTTTCAGATTAGTGAATTTTAACGCAGATACCCCCCTGGGCAGTTGTGCATTTTTAACAGGGCACGAAGGATATAATCATTACTTTGATCACCACACGACCATTCTTTAGGCGGGATCGTTTCACCTGGCTGGCCTATGCGCTGCTGGCCTATTTTTCGTATATGCAAGCGGTTTTGGGGCCGCTTACGCCATTTTTGCGGGAAGCGCTCGATCTCAATTACACCGTCGCCGGGATGCACCTGAGCGCGCTGTCCGTTGGGGCTGTGTTGGGCGGGTTGGCCGCCGAGTATATGCTGGCGTGTTGGGGGCGGCAGCGTGTCTTGTGGAGCGGTGGCGCAGGGATGAGCCTGGGCGGGCTGCTGCTGGCGACAGCGCTGTCGCCCGTGATCACGATTAGCGGCACATTCTTGATCGGATTATGCGGCGTGTTAGTGATGATCATCGGGCAGGCGGGCCTCAGCGATCAGCATGGCGCGGCGCGGGCGGTGGCGTTGGCGGAAGGATCGCTGGCGTCGA
>JAFGJA010000432.1 GCA_016929355.1 Anaerolineae bacterium
AGGGTCGGTGATAGCTGGGTTGGCACGATTTGCGCGGCGGTGGCGGTAGCGGAAGGCGCAAGTGTGATCGTGGGCGCTTGTGTGGGCAAGGGGGTCACGCTGACCGCAACCGGCGGTGGTGTATGCGAAGGCGGCAGGGTGGGCATTTGCATGACGGTGGGCGGCGTGATGTTCTCGCCGGATGATCCGCAGGCGGTGAGGAGGAGAATTAGCAGGGCGAACAGGAGAAACTTCACCCCCCAGCCCCCTCTCCACGCATGGCGAGGGGGAGTCAAGCGAGCCGTTAAGTCCCCTCTCCGTTTACGGGAAGGGGATTTAGAGGAGGGGTAAACCGACGAGACGTTACCAGATTTAGAAGTTAAAGTGTTTTGAATTACGCCCCGACGAGGGGGGAATGTGTGTCTAAATTGTCGCCATCTCACAACGCGGTTAGCCTCCGAAGACATACAAGCGCAGCGCATCCAGCATTTGCAGCGTCATCAATTCGCGCAGGGCTTGCCCTAAATAGCTGCTCTGATCCAGATTCATCGATCCGTCAAGATTATAGTACAGATGCCGCCCATCCTCGATGGTTCCATTATGTTCCAACGTTTTCGCCGCCTGCTGAAACTCGATGAGCGGGAGATTGTACTGCGCCGCCAGCGTGCGAATGTGATCGTTGATCTGGTAGTAGGTATTGAGGTAGCGCGCGTTGACCTCGTGCGCCTCATCAATCGAAAATGTGGTCAATACCGGGATCACGCCCTGGTTGATCAACGTAGCGATGATGGTTTCCAGATTTTGCCGGTACAGCGCCGGATTCTCGTAATTCACCATGTCCACAATGCCGAGGTAAATGATCGCGGTGGCGGGTCGTTTGCGCCGGATTTCGCACGCCAACGGCGATTCGCCCGCATTACACGCGCCGGGATTGGCCCACATTGGATCGAGGACATAATCAGTAGCAAAGCCGGATTGCGCGGTCTGGAAATCCGCGCCAAAGGAACCGGACCCACTGTAGAAATTCAGCGCGCCCTGAAGCGTGCTGTATGCGCCGAGGCTGAAATTTCCTCTGGGAACCGCGTAAAACAACCCGTACCAATCTTTCGTGGTCGCGCTGGTGCTGTCCCCCACGACGATAAAGGTATCGGTGCGGTTGCCCAACTGCTGACCGTATTCGTAGATTTCATAGACGCGGTGCAGGCGCGCGCTGGTGAGCGTGAGGCCGTTCGGCACAACGGCATCGACCCACTTGACCGGGAGTAAATCGGCATTGATGTTGTACAGTACAACGAGATCGCTCAAGACCCAGCCGGTACGCCCATCAAAGGTGTTGATTTCATACCAACTCGCGTTAGGATTGCGCCCGATGAGTTGGAGCGGATCGCTGGGTTCCATCATGCCGCGCTTGGCAAAACCCAAACCCGGCCCACTGCGCAAATTGACGCGCGAGGCCGGATAGATGCGGGCATTACCGCCCGGCGGCATCGTCGGCGTGGGCGAGGGCGTGATCGTCGGCGTCGGGGTTTTGCTCGGCAGAGGCGTCGGGCTGGCGGGAATGGTTACGGCTTGCGCGATCAACCCAAGCGGCACATCATCCACCCGACCCGCGACCCACTGCGAAATCCAGCCATCGATCAGATGACCCGCGCCATCGTCCAACCGGATCAGATACCAGGCGTCGCCCTCGTTATTGATGGTGAAGGCGAGCGCGTCAAATACGTCATTGGCATCGACTTCGCCGACCACCGGGTAATTGGTATTCGGCCCACTGCGCACATACGCGCCGACCTCGCTCTGGACGATCACCTTGACTGGCGTCAGCGAGGCGGTGGGTGTCAGGGAAGCGGTGGGCGTGGCGGAAATCGTCGCAGAAGGGGGGAGCGTGGATGTGGGCGGCAGGGTATTAGTCGGACTCGGCACAATGGTTTGCGAAGGTGTGAGCGTGATCGTCGGCGTGATCGAGGGCGTCAGCGTTGGGAGATCAGTAGGCGTCGGCGTGATGGTGGGTGTCTGCGTCTGCGTTGGCGTGGCGCTGGGTGTCGGAGTTGGGCCAGGAGCGGATTCACCGCAGGCGGCCAACAGGAGTGTCACGAGCAGAATCAAGGTAATGATAGCAATCTGGCGGGTTGTAAAACGCATAACGCAGCATGATCTCACTAATGATTGGCAAACGAACAGCGATCTCCAAAGATAGCACATTTAGGCGCGGGATCAAAGGGAGAGATGGTGAGATAGGCCGCGCGTGCTATACTTACCGCACCTCCGGCTTCCCCTTCATTGGATGGTTTCGGGGCAGGAAAATGGTTTCGGAATTTGCAGGCATGAGTCATCTCGAATTTTTTTCGGTGAAATGACTGGTCAATGATATGGTACATGGCTCACACGGCCTCACCCCCTAAATCCCCCTCTCCCGCCGAGCCGGAGAGGGGGACTTGACTGCACGCCTGGCTTTCCCCTAAAAAACTGGGATAAATCATGCCTTTGCACAAGTTCCGCCCTATGGCATTAAAGGTGATTCAGATATGAGCGATTCGGTATCTGCTGGCGAACACACCACCTCCGCGCGGGCGCTCTCCGATGGGCAGATCGCGCGCACGGCGGGGCTGGTAATGCTCGGCTTTCTCGCAAGCGGGATTCTGGGCATTGTGCGCCAATCCGCGATTGGGGCGGCGTTTGGGGCCGGGGCCAAGCTGGATGCGTATCTGGCGGCGGGACAGGTCCCGGAAACGCTGTTTGTGCTGGTGGCGGGCGGCGCGCTCGGATCGGCGTTTATCCCGGTGTTTGCGCGTTTTCTGGCAGCAGGCGATGAGGCGGGCGCGCAGCGACTCGCTAACGGCGTGCTGACGCTGATGCTTGTGGCGGCGACGGTGTTAGCCGGGATCGCGTTGGTGTTCGCCGCGCCCATCGTGGATTACGTATTGATGCCGGGCGCGGAACCAGCTACGCAGGATTTGACCGTTGAGTTAATGCGGATCATGCTGATCACGGTGATCATTTTCGGCGCGAGCGGGCTGTTCATGGGCATCTTGAACGCGCGCCAACATTTTATCGCGCCCGCGTTTGCACCGAGTATGTACAACATCGGCTTGATTTTTGGCGCGCTGGTGCTGGCACGCGGCGATAACGTCTACGGGCTGGCATGGGGCGCAGTGATCGGCGCAGGGCTGCATTTGGGGATTCAAGTGCCGTTTATGCTGCGCCAGCGCTTCCGCTACCGTCCGGCGCTGAGTCTGAACGTACCCGGTGTGCGTGAAGTGCTGTGGCTGATGGGGCCGCGTGTATTGGGACTCGGCGTGGTGCGGGTCAATTTCTGGGTGAATACGGCGCTGGCATCAGGCATGGTCGCGGGCAGCATCGCGGCGCTGAACTGGGCATTTACGCTGATGTTCACCGTGATCGGCGTGTTGGGGCAAAGCGTGGGCACGGCGCTCTTTCCGACGCTCTCCAATTTGAGCGCGCAGCAGGATACCGACGATTTCCGGCGCACGCTGGCGGGAGCCTTGCGCAGCGTGCTATTTCTCTCGATTCCGGCGGGGATCGGGTTGGCAGTGGCGGCGACTCCGGTGATCCGGCTGTTGTTCGAGCGCGGCGATTGGACCAGCACAGACACGGCGGGGACTGCGTGGGCGCTGGCGTTGTTCAGCGTGGGTTTGGCGGGGCATACGGTGCTGGAAATCCTGGTGCGGGCGTTTTACGCGCTGCATGATACGTGGACGCCGGTCAAAGTCGGCACGGCGACGATGCTGCTCAATATCGTGCTGTCGCTGATCCTGATCCGCGTCTTTGGCTATCCTGACAGCACGGAGATCGCGCGCGGGCCGTTCGGCGGG
>JAFGJA010000433.1 GCA_016929355.1 Anaerolineae bacterium
ACGAGGAATAGAACCTCACCCCCCGGCCCCCTCTCCAACCGGGGAGAGGGGGAGTCGGACTTTCATAGCACAACAATGAAATTGAACAAGAAATCAGTCCTGCGGCGTGGATGTATTATCGCGCCGCGTGGCCCATTGCAGCGCAATGCCTTCCACCGCCAGCAGAATCAATAACCCCATTGTCAGGATCAGCGCACCCCAAAACGCGAAGACTGAGGCAACCATCTGCCAGTACACGTCCGTCACAAATAGAGTGAAACTGGCTCCAATGGTGATAATGACGATCACGAGGATGCCCAAAATACTGCGCAACCATTGGAAAAAACCGTGTGGCGAGTGGCGTAGCAGCCACAAGCCCGCCCCGGCAAGGAGGGCGAGCAGACTCGCCGTAAACCCGACACGCAGCGCCCACATGCCATCCAGCCCGCCGGGACCATCAATGATCGCCATCCCGCAATGCACCTCAACACCGGGCACTTCAACGGCGAGGGTTTGCCCGTCGATCCCGGCGGCGGAGACATCACAGCTTAATTCGCGCGTCTGGTTGGGATCAAACGTGGCGGTTTGCACGCATTGGATGAAATACCTTGTGCTGCCGGGCTTGCCAGCATAGACCTCGATGCGGGCGGTTTGCTCGGTGCTGACCGGATTCGTGATCGAATAGGTAATCGATTCTTTGGCGGTGGGGCCAATCGCGGCGGGACATTGGATGTTTCTCAGCGATTCCCGCGTGTCTGAGAGGGTCGGATCGCCAGAGTTGATTTCGCTCAGGGCAACTTCAACCTGGGCGGTTGTGACGCGCAGCAGCAGGAACAACGCCAGAATCGCGCCCAGAATATACAGCCCTGATCCAGCCGCCATTGCCCATTGCGGCGCGGGCGAGGTGGGGATGGTTTCGGTCATGACTCATCTTCCAAGCTGAGGGCATCCGCAAACGCGAACAATGCCGCCGATCCACCCGTATGCCAGAACAGCACCCGTTGCCCGCGTGTGAATACGCCACGCCGTATCAAGTCGATCAGGCCAGCAAAGGCGCGCCCCGTATACACCGGATCGATTAAAATGCCCTCATGTTGGGCCAGTAACCGGATTGCTGCGCGTTCGGCATCCCCGACGACAGCATAACCGCCACCGAGGTAATCGTCGTTGATCTCGACCAGCGCCGCGAGCGATTGCTCAAGATCATCTGCCTCCAGATCGAGTTCGCTGGCGGCGGCCATTGCCAGCCGCGTGACTCGCGGGGCAAGTTCGGCTGCCGGGCTGTCAATGCTGATGCCCAGGATGTCGGTTGTTATTGTTGGTTCGGTGAGGCGGGTCAGGTAGGCTCCCAGGACCATCCCGGCTTGTGTCCCGCCGGAACTGGACCCAAAAACGTGCGTGTCAAATTTAGGCAAACCGCGTGCCTGCGCCGCAAATTCGCGCATGGCAACGGCATAGCCCATTACACCGAATGGATTCGACCCGCCATAGGGAATAATAAATGGGTAATGACCTGCGTCGCGTAATTCGGCCTCCACCTGGGCAATTGTGACGGAGTAGGGCGCGCGTTCATCGGTCCAATGAATAGTCGCGCCGAGTATGCGATCCAGCAGCAGATTACCGCGCAGATCGGTGGGCGGTTCGCCGTTGGGAGCATAAAGGACCAGGTGACAGGCTAACCCATACCGGGCGGCGGCGGCGGCTGTTTGCCGCGCGTGATTCGATTGCGTTGATCCGGCTGTGATCACGCAATCCGCTTCGTGACTCAGGGCTTGCGCGATCAAAAATTCGAGTTTGCGCGCTTTATTGCCCCCGGTAGCGAGACCGGTTTGATCATCCCGTTTGATGAAAATTTCCGGTCCGCCGAGATAGGCGCTCAGATTCAATAGGGACTCGATAGGAGTCGGCAGATGCGCGAGTTCGACGCGCGGCAGTTGGTCGAGAGTGGTAAAGGGGTTGGTAAACATAGGCTTATTTTGGGTCCGTTTCCTGTGCAGGTTTTGGCGCATCCAGTATACTCTATGCGTGTTAATTGGCGAAAATCCGTGTTGATAGACAGATAGGAGAATCGAGAACCCCATGTTAACTGATGCTATCCGTGAAATTTTACAACAGCCGCTTGTGGCGCGGGTTTCGACCATTGGACCGGATGGGTATCCGCATACTGTTCCGGTCTGGTATATCCTTGATGGTGATGATCTGGTGTTCTCGTCGGCGGAGGATACGCGCAAGGTCAAGAATATTCGCGCAAATCCCAAAGGGGCGATAGCCATCGGCGGCGATCCGCAAGATGAGATTGGCGAAGCGTATACGCCTGGGTATTTGTTCCAGGGCGATTTTACCCTTGCGCCCGATCCCGGCAGCGCATGGATCAGGCGCATCACGCTGCATTATTACCGCCAGGATGCGGAACGGGCGGATCGCGATGTAACCGCCTGGGGGGAACTATATGTGGTTCGCTTTACGATTCGCAAGGTCATTAAGGTCATGTGATGGTTCTTGACGATACGATCCGTGAAATTTTACAACAGCCGCTTGTGGCGCGGGTTTCAACGCTTGATCCCGATGGGTTTCCGCATACTGTCCCGATCTGGTACATGCTCGACGGGGATGATATTGTGATCGCTACGGGCGAAGGGGCGCGTAATCTCAGAAATATTCGCGCGAATCCGAAAGGCGCGGTGGTGATCGGGGGCGAACCAAAGGATGAACGGCATATTGAGTATGCTCCCGGCTATTTGTGCCAGGGCGAATTTGTGATCGAAGATGATCCCGATCAGGCGTGGATCAGGCGGATTGCGCATCATTACCGGGATGATGATCGGATCGAGCAGGATATAACCGCCTGGGGCACGCATACGGTGATCCGGTTGAAGATTCGCAACGTGATCAAGGTGATGCCGTGATCGATACAGCGCACGGTATATCCGATCTCCCGCCGCGTGCGGTGCGCGGCACGGTGATCTTGATCTCCGGTGCGCGGCAGATCGGCAAGACAACGGTTTTGTGTCATGTGCGCGAAACGGCGCTGCAAACGGGCTATTCCGTTGGGGGCTTTTTATCGGTGGCGCGTTTTGCGGCAGATGAAACGGGTGCAGAGGCCAAAACCGGGATCGATCTGATGGATGCAGCTACCGGCGCGCGGCTGCCGCTAGCGACGATTGGCGGGGATGGCCCGGTGCAGACCGGGCATTATACGTTCAATCCGGCGGCGTTAGAGGCAGGTCTGGTCTATGCGCAGGCAGGGCAGGGGGCTGACGTATTTTTTGTGGATGAACTCGGCCCGCTTGAGTTAAAACGCGGTGCGGGTTGGGTGGCGGTGCTGGGTATGATCCGGGCGCGGCAATTTGGCGTGGCGTTGATGACGATGCGCCCGGAACTGCTCGATCTCGCGCGGGAGCGTATGCATTTACCACCCGCCGCGCCGTTAATTACCATCACGGCGGCCAACCGGGAGCAGATCGCGCACCAGTTGGCCGCGTGGGTGAAGGGCGCTATTGCGAAATAATGCGTATTTTTCTGTCGTCGTCATCGTCATCTTTGTCATTCAGGCCGAGCACGTTTTCCATGATGCCACCGATTATGCCCACAATGACCCCGGCCAGAATCGCCCACCAGATCGTATCAACCTGGAAGCGGCTGCCCGCGAGTTCTGCCGTGATGATCAAAATCAGGCCGTTAACGACGAGTATCCACAAGCCGAATGTTAACAAGATCAGGGAACAGCTTAAAATCAGGATGATGGGTTTGAGGACCGCGTTGGCCAGGCCAAAAATCAGGGCGACGATAACCAGCGTGCCAATCGAATTATCGCCAAAATGAATACCCGGCAGCAGCATGGCGACGATGGTCAGGGTAAAGGCGTTGATGAACAAACGCAGGATGAAATTGCGCATGAGTAAACTGCTACCTTTCTTGTATGCAAATAGATGCAGATGTATACAAAAGTGGTTTTTAGTTCCTGCTTCACCCAGGTCTGCTGCCACCTCGGAAGGCTTTGGTCTTACGTCCTGTCCACAGGCGTTTAACGTCTCGTCGTAGCCACTACCGCGACGCCGGGTTTGGTCAGGCTGTCCCGGCCAGCCGCTTGCCCTCGTGCAGAATATTTTGACTCGCGTTGTAGTCACGGTCAAAGACACCTCTGCACTTGGGATTCAGACAAACATA
>JAFGJA010000434.1 GCA_016929355.1 Anaerolineae bacterium
AGGATGCTAATGATAATCATGCTCATCACCGGGAAAAAACACGAGACATTACCATTTTGGATGCGAATGTCGCCGGGTAGGTTGCCGAAATCCTTGAGAAACGGAATCCGGCTGAACAGCAGCAGAATCCCGCCCAAAGCGATCAGGGCGATGCCCAGTCCGATAACGATCCGTCCAGCAGTATTGAGGTCCATGATTACACTCAGTTAAAAATAACGGGACATAGATAAACACAGATTAAAAACCAAAAATCTGTGTCCTATTTCGGCTTTTAAAATAGCGATGTCTGACGCGGCGGGCGATTATCCTCAATGCCGAGATGGGCATAGGCGCGGCGCGTCGCCATTCGTCCGCGCGGCGTGCGCTCGATAAAACCGAGTTGCAGCAGATACGGTTCATACACATCCATGATCGTATCCGATTCTTCGCTGATTGACGCCGCAATCGTATCCAGACCCACCGGCCCACCTTCGAATTTTTCGATGATAGCCAGCAGCACGCGGCGATCAATATCATCCAGGCCAAGGGGATCGATTTCGAGCAGATCGAGCGCTTCTGAGGCGACATCCGGCGTGATTTTGCCATCGGCGCGGACCTCGGCATAGTCACGCACACGCTTGAGCAACCGCAGCGCCACACGGGGCGTACCGCGCGCCCGCTTTGCGATTTCGTGCGTGCCATCTTCCTCAATGGACACGGCCAACATGCTCGCCGCGCGTTCCACGATCTCGCATATCGCGTCAATGTCGTAAAAGTCCAGGCGATAGACCGCGCCAAAGCGCGCGCGCAGGGGCGCAGTCAGCAGCGCAAGGCGAGTTGTCGCGCCGATCACGGTGAAGCGCGGCAGGTTGAGGCGCACATTTTTGGCCGATGGTCCTTTGCCAATCACGATGTCGAGCGCGAAATCTTCCATCGCCGGGTACAATATTTCTTCAACCGCACGTCCCAGGCGGTGAATTTCGTCGATGAACAACACATCGCCCTGGCGAAGATGCGTCAGGATCGCGGCCAGATCGCCCGCCCGCTCGATGGATGGCCCGGCGGTGATGCGGATATTCACGTCCATTTCGTTGCTGATGACGTGCGCAAAGGTCGTTTTCCCTAAACCGGGCGGACCATAGAGCAAAACGTGATCCAATGCTTCGCTGCGACCTTTCGCCGCTTCGATCAGGATGCGCAGATTTTCCACGACGCGCGGCTGCCCGGTCATTTCATCCAGGCGGCGCGGACGCAGTGCGTTATCGACGCGGTCTTCGGGGCGTTTTTGGCCGCTCACCATGCGATCAGCATCGGACATACCCAACTCCCATCCGTTCTTGATTTCTTGACTAAAGTTATGCAGTTTTCAGGCTTGACCGTTTTTTGCAAATGAACTCAAGTTATCCGTTATTAGTTCTTAGTTTTCAGTGAATCTTGTTCCCGTCGCAAATGGTTGGCAAAGGTTTTACTGATAACTTAAAACTGAAGACTTATAACTCTCGGTCCCTGATAGAAACACCATCATTGCTCTAAACTATCGAATATCTACAAAGCGCACAACTTGATGCCCTGCCAAGTATACCGGGCGATGGAATGAAGGTAAAGGATTGACAGTCTGCGATGGAGCGATACAATCGGGCGCGTCATGGCGTTTGAAGGAGAATCACATGCCCAATCAAGTACACATTTCGGAACATCCCCTCGTTAAACACAAACTTACTCTGTTACGTGATAAAGCTACCGATCATAAAATTTTCCGCGAACTGATCCGCGAGTTAGCGATGCTGCTCGGCTATGAAGCGATGGCCGATCTGAAATTAGCAGAGCAAGCCGTGGAAACACCCCTTGAAACCGCACCCGGTCACATTTTGCAGGAAGAAGTGGGCCTCGTGCCGATCCTACGCGCGGGACTGGGGATGGTGGATGGCATTCACGAAATGATCCCCGGTGCGCAGGTCTGGCATCTGGGGCTATACCGTGATGAGAAAACGCTGCGCCCGGTATCGTACTACAATAAGCTGCCCATTGTGCCGACGGTGCAAGTCTGCCTGATCCTCGATCCGATGCTGGCAACGGGCGGATCGGCTACCGCCGCGATTGAGGTACTCAAAGAGTGGGGCGTCAACCGCATCAAGTTTGTGGGCCTGATCGCCGCACCGGAAGGACTCGACGTGGTGACGCAAGCGCACCCCGACATCCCGATCCACCTTGCAGCGCTGGATGATCACCTGAATGAGCGCGGCTTTATCGTGCCGGGATTGGGTGATGCCGGAGATCGCCAGTTCGGGACAGCGTAACGATGCCAGAGTCCCTATCCACCGATCACCTGCTGTCGTTTGCCATCGTATTCGGAGTCTCATTCGGCCTCGCGTTTCTCTTGACGCCGCACGCCCAACGGCTGGGCATACGATGGGGCATTGTGGATCGGCCCAGGGACCGCCACCAGCACAAACACATTACCTCGAAATTCGGCGGCATGGCGCTCTATCTGGCGTTTACAGTGGCCGCGCTGGTGGCGCAATTTTTGCCCGTCGTGCGCACCGATGACAAAGAAGTGATCCGCCTGATCGGGTTATTACTTGGCGGGGCGTTCCTGTTCGTCTTCGGGATTTTCGATGACAAGCGCGATTTTAGCGCCCTGCCGCAGTATCTCGCGCAGATTTTCGCTGCCGCGATTGCCGTGCTGTTTTTGATCATCATCGAAGGCTTCAACAACCCGCTCACGGGCCAATTGACTCCTGATTGGCCCTACGCGCTCACCGTCACGCTGACGCTGTTCTGGCTCGGTTTGATGATGAATACGGTCAATTGGCTGGATGGGCTGGACGGGTTAGCGGCGGGCGTATGCAGTGTGGCGGCGTTGATGATTTTTATCCACGCGGCCTTCAGGCTGGATCAAGTCAGCGTGAGTTTGCTCCCGTTAGCTTTGTTCGGCGCGACGCTTGGTTTTTTGCCGTACAATTTCCACCCGGCGAAGGTCTTCATGGGCAGCAATGGCGCGCTGTTTCTCGGCTATACCACCGGCGTTTTGGGTATCATTGGCGGCGCGAAAATGGCAACCGTGCTGCTGGTAATGGGCCTGCCCTTGCTTGATGTGGTGTGGCAGATCGCGCGGCGCGTCAGCGCGGGGCGCAACCCCACCGAAGGGGATCGCGGGCATGTGCATTTCCGACTGGTGGATATGGGACTCTCACAGCGCCATATCGTGTTAGGCTACTATGCGTTTTGCGCGTTGTTCGGGGCGATTGCGTTGGTTACAGCCAGCCGGTTATTCAAATTGCTGGCGCTGGTCGTGATGGGATCAGTCGTTTTAGCGAGTTTCGTGATCGTAAGCCGCCATTCATCCGCTACCCCGCCTGCCAACAGAATACTCACCCCCGATGATCCGGGACCAGAGCAGTAGCCCTATTTTAGCTACATCGGTTTACTGTGAACTACTCATCATCAGGGATGTCTTGCGCCATGTCGGGATCATCCTCGTAATACAAATCGTCAAATTCCTCGTCGTCATCATCCACAAATGGTGATAAACGTCTGCCCTGTATATCAGGACGGGGACGGTTGCTGGACGGTATGTTGAGTCGCCCGGTTTGATCCAGGCGCTGGGTTTGATCCTCAACCTGATCGTGAGCCTGATCGCCAGCACCAGCGGCAGGTTGATCGCGTCTCCGGCTGAACGGACGTGACCGGCGTAGAAACCGATCCGGCGTCTCGCGGGTGGTATCGCGGACAGTATCTTTAGCCGTATCCTGGGACTCATCCGGTTTAGCGGCGCGGGCGCGGGATGATAACGGCACGCCGCGTGAGGGTCGCCCGAAACGGGCGCGATCCTGGCTGGCTCGATGTGATCCGGTATCTGGCGCTTTACCACTGGCTGCCGGTGCATCCTGGCGCGCTGGGTTGAGCGGTTGGGCGCGACGTTCGTCAGTGGAACGCGGCACATCCACCCGCCGCGCGTTCTGGCTGGTGGCATCCTGACGCGGGGAACTAAGCGGCTGCGCGCGACGTTCGTCGGGCTGGTAGTTTGCGGCCCGGCTGGGTGTCCGTGATGTTTGCGGCGGATCGGCGGGACGCGCAACGCGGCGCGGTTGCTGCGTCTGGTCGGCTAAACGATCTGACCGGGCGCGATCCGACTGCGCACGCGGCGCAGATGAAGAACTGAACGACGGTTTGGGGCGCGAACTGCGGGCGGTAGCCGATCCTGGCTGGATCGCCTCTTGTTTTTCTGCCGCTTTAGGCATCGGTGCGGCAGGCATAGGTTTTGAAGCCGTTTTTGCCGCCGCAGAACGCCGCCGCGAAGAGCGACGCGGCAGCTGGGCCGGGGGTTCGGGCACTGGCAAATGAATATTGTAGAGGGATGGCAACGGCGCACCGGGCGGTAAGGGCAAATTTGAGCCGGGCACGCGCTGGGGCGGACCAGTTGCGGCTTCGGCTCTGGCGGGCCGGTAGTTAAATTTCCGCTTCGTAATACGTTCCAGCACCTCTTCTATAAAGCCGATAAAGATAATGCCCGGCAGCTCAACCACCAGCACCATCGCAAAGGCAGTTGTCACATTTTCGATAGCATTTGCCCAGGGGCCGGTAGCTCTTTCATACAACACATCCCCCACGCCGATCACCAGCAGCACGCCGATCACGCCCGCAAACGCGGCGAACAACAACGGCCACCCCTGCCGATCAGCCGGTGTGGGCAGCATGGCATTGCTGATCGTGAATATCAAAAACATCCACAGGAAAAAATCGGGCGTACTGGCGAGGTCGGTGAGGGCCGTTTGAAACCGCGCACTATCCTGCGCTTGAATCGCCGCCACGACATGATTCAGACCCAAAATCTGGCTGCTGATCACCCAAACGAGCGCCATCCCCGTTATCAAGGGTGTAGCCCCGATCAATGCCGCCTGGAACCAGCGCGCCTCTTTGATCTTCACAAAATCCAGCCGCAGTGTGCCGTTTTTTTGCGCTTCCGGCCATTGGATCATGCGCTCAATCTTGACATTCAGCGCACCAGCCATCAGGTATTGGGTAAATTCATGAAGGAAAACGCCGGGGAACAACAGGACGTAATAGAGAGCCGTGGCGCTTTTATCGTCTTCCGTGAGCAACCAGCCCACACCGTAAAGATGGCTGTGAATCCATTTTTCCACGTAAACCAATGGGACCAGGATCGCCGCCAGGGAAAACCACGGTGTGAGCAGGTCGAGAAGATTCATATTCTACTAAAATTGGGTATTAAAGGCCCTTCGCTTCAATTGCCAGCTTGACCAGTTCCACGAACGAATCTACCTTTAATGATGCACCACCAACCAGCGCCCCGTCAATATGCGGTTGGCTCATCAGTTCGACCATATTTCCTGGCTTGACGCTGCCGCCGTACTGAATCCGCATGGCTTCGGCCTGATCATCACCATACAGGTCCGCGATCACGCCGCGAATCATGCCGATGATGGTATTCGCCTGTTCGGGGGTCGCCGTTTTACCCGTGCCAATCGCCCAGATCGGTTCGTAGGCGACCACAATATTAGCGAGATCGGCGGCGGGAATATCCGCGAACGCCGCGCGAATCTGCTTGCCGACAAACGCTTCGGTTTCGCCCGCTTCGTTCGTTTCCAGGCTTTCACCTACCGCAATAATGGGTCGCAATTCGTGGGCGAGGGCAGCTTTGGCCTTTTTGTTCACCATTTCATCGGTCACACCCTGAAACGCGCGCGTTTCTGAGTGGCCGACGATGACATATTTTACCAGACCTTGCAACATGCCGGGCGCGATCTGGCTGGTGTATGCGCCTTCGTTTTCCCAATGTACATCCTGTGCGCCCACATCCACGCCCGAACCAGCTAACGCCGCCTGCACGCTGGTCAGCGCGACATAGGGCGGGCACACAACCCGCTCAACGGCGGTATAGGGAGCCAATTCGTCTTTAAGGGTGGTCACAAAATCAAAGGCTTCTTTGATGGACTTATACATTTTCCAGTTGCCAGCAATAATTGGAGTACGCATGAAAATATCCTTCCTAAACGGGAATAGAGTAAGTGATGCCAAGTTTAGCGTATTGACGGTAACTTTACGATGACGATTCGCCGTATTCCGCCAGCAAATTTTCGGCTTCCCGCACCACCCACTCCGGCGCATTGTCAAACGTAGCGGCGCGGGCAAAATCATCCAGCGCATCGTCGATCTGGCCGATGGCAACAAAATACAGACCGCGCACCAGATACGCTTCCGGTAAGGAGTCATTGAGCGCAAACGCGGCATCAATCAGGGGTTTGGCCTGCTGTTGGGCAAGCGTCCGATCACTGGCGGTATAGGTCAGGGCTTGCCCCGTGTAGAGCACCGCGCTTTCGTCGTGACTTTCAGCAAAACGGCTCAACAGGGTACGCATGACCAAAGGATCGGCCTGAATAGTCGTATAGAGAAATTCACCGGCTTCGTCGGCCATTCGAGGCGGAATCTCATCATGGGTTAAGGCTTCCAGATAGAGCCACGCCGCAAACTCATCAAATCCACTTTGCGCCACCCGCCGCGCCAAATTACTGAGTTGGCCGGGATCACTATTCGGATCAGCCGCCAGGATGATGAGGGTATTAAACGCTTCTTCGCGGTTACCGGTTTCGATATATAACATGGCTAGCGCCAACGCCGCCGTCGAATCGCCTTCAGCGACTTTCTCTTCCAAATACGTTTGCGCTTCCTCATCCGTCATTTGCGCCAGTACATCCTCAAATTGGAAGTTCGCTAAAAAGTCCATCCCCATCAGATTATCATCTGGCGGCCTGAAATCATCAACCTGGGCGTTGGCTTCTTCATCACCCATATTCCAGGGCCGGAGTTCAGGATCGGAGACGGCTGCGACAATGATAAACAGACTCGCCAGACAGGTGAACAGCAGCGCGCCCACGCCTGACAAAATCCAGAGATTCGCGCGGCGACGATAAGCGCGTTTACTGGCGGTGCTACCCGTGCTACTGAGCACCTGGGTGAGCGGGGAAGGGATCGCTGGGGTGACAGGTGTCACCGGCTGCGATTGGCCCTCTGGCAAAGTAACCGCCGTTGACGAGATCGGAATCGCTGGCCGGTATTTGGCCGCGCTGAGTTCGGTCATCCCCGCCGCGATCACAGCTTGTTTGAAATCGGCGACCATTTCGAGCGCGCTGGTATAACGCCCTTCGGGTTCTTTGGCGAGCGCCTTGAGCAGCACGCGCTCCACTTCGACGGGCACGGATGGATTGACTTTGGTGGGCAGGGGCAGCGCCTTGTAAATGTGATCATGCACAATCGCATACGGCGTATCCGCGCTAAACGGCACACGCCCTACCACCACCTCGTAGAGCAGCACACCCAACGAGTATATATCCGTGCCGGGACCGAGGTCTTTCAGCCCTTTCGCCTGCTCCGGCGAGATATACTGCGGCGTGCCAAGCATCATATCCTGGCTCATGGTCGATTCGCCCGCCTGGGCGATGCGCGCCAAGCCAAAATCTGCGATATAGGCCATGCCCTCTGTATCCAGCATGATATTCGAGGGTTTGATGTCCCGGTGCAGGATGCCGTTGCGGTGCGCGTAGGACAACCCATCCGCGACTTTTTCCAGAATATAGACGGTTTCTTCCAGCGTTAAGGGTGTGCGTTTGAGCCGCGCCTTGAGCGTTTGCCCCTCGATGAATTTCATCACCAGATAGGGCTGATTTTGATGATCGGCAAAATCATAGACGGGGATAATGTTGGGGTGTTCCAGCCTGGCGACGATCTGCGCTTCACGTTTGAAGCGCTCCAGAAAACCGGGGTCTTCGGTGAACGCTTGATGCAGCACCTTGAATGCAACGTACCGGTCCAGATTGGCATGGTAGGCTTTATAAACCGTCGCCATGCCGCCCTGACCGATCTGATCCACAATCCGGTACGGGCCTACCGTATCGCCCAGTGTAAACGCCATTTTGATCGCCTCACAAAAAACTATGCGGATTCTATGAGTTTACCAGGATTATAGAATCAGCGTGTTAATACAATCCTAATGGATTGTAAGCCATGTGTAAAATCAGTGGGCGGCGTGGCGATTGGATTTACCTCACCCTCCCGCCCCCTCTCCGAAGTTGGAGAAGGGGCGTAGAAGGTGAACATCTAGAACAATCTCAGACTTTAGAAACCATTTGAAAAGATTGTCGTAGGGGAGCACCAATGTGTGCTCCCGGCGCGAC
>JAFGJA010000435.1 GCA_016929355.1 Anaerolineae bacterium
TTCCGGCGATGCAGCATCGCGGTTGCGCCTTCCACCTGGCACGATCCCTGTCCCACCGTGGCGATGGAAGCGATGGCGAGCGCTGCCCCGGTGATCGCGTCGGCAGTGGGCGGGTTGGTCGATATTGTGGCGGATGGCGTGACCGGGTTACTGGTCCCGCCGAGTGACGCGGCGGCATTGCGCGCGGCGCTCAAGACGCTGCTGGACGATCCCGCACGGCGCGTGCAGATGGGGCAACAAGGGCTGGAACGGGTCACATTGTTCCAGTCGCACAGTGTCGTAACGCGGCTCGAAGCGGCTTATCAGTCTGTTTTACAGGCCGTTTGAAACGTAGGGGCGGACCAACGTGTCCGCCCGATGCCGGGGATGTACATTGGTTCGCCCTGGGCTGACACACTGGTCAGCCCCTACATGGGCGGCATTTGAATTTAAAGTGAAGTGACTATGCAACGAATCAAAAATCGTCTGGATACCGCCACCTGGGATATTCTGGTCAATACCGTGTCGATGATCGGTACGATTGGCGTCACCTCCGGGTTGGGGTTTGTGTACTGGTGGGTGGCGTCCCAATTGTTTGATCAGGATGAAGTGGGGTTTGCGTCGTCCGCCATTTCCGCCATGATGCTGATCGGCTCAATTGGCTTGATGGGCATGGGTACGGTGTTTGTCAGCCAATTGCCCCAACATCCAGAGCAGGCGGGCGCGCTGATCTTCACGGCGGTGACGGTTGCCGCGATCATTAGCGGGGTGTTTGGGTTTTTGTTCGCGCTGGCCGCGCCCTATCTCTCCGCCGATCTCAGCGATCTCTCCGGTACACCGACCAGTATCCTGATCTTTGCGGTGGGCGTTTCGGCGGCGGGCGTGGGGATCGTGCTGGATCAGGCGTTGATCGGTTTGCTGCGCGGTGGGCTGCAACTGCGGCGTAATGTGATTCTGGGGATCGTGAAATTGATCATCCTCGTGGGGTTCGGCTGGGTGACGATTTCCTGGCTGCACATGCCGATCTATTCGTCGTGGATGCTAGGGATTCTCATTTCGCTGGTGATGACGGCGCTTGCGTTCTGGCGTCAGCATTTAGTCGAGCCGCCGTTCCGCTTTAATCTACATTTGCTGGATGGCCTCGGCCAGTCGGCGTTGACGCACCATATCATTAACCTGATGTTCGAAGCCCCGGCGCGGACGCTGCCCGTGCTGGTCACGATCCTGATCTCGACGGAGGCTACCGCCAGCTTTTATTTCGCGTGGTTGATCGTGGCATTGGTCTTTGCCAGCGCCGACGCGCTCACCTTTGTGCTGTATGCGGTGGGCGTCAAGGATGAATCCATTCTCGCGCAAAAAATGCGCATGACGCTTTCTCTGTCATTCACGGCGGGGGCGGTGGGCAGTCTCGGCTTGCTGATCCTGGCGCATCCGTTACTAAGCATTTTTGGCGGGACATACGCCAGTGATGCGGCTTGGTGTCTGCGGATTTTAGGGTTGGGCGTGTTCGGGATCATCATCAAGGATCACTATACGGCGATCAAGCGCATTTATCACCAGACAACTGAGGCGGCGATTGCCTTGACGCTGGCGACGGGTTTGGAATTGGGTCTGGCCTCGGTGGGGATGCTGCTCAACGGGTTGACCGGGCTGGCGCTGGGGTGGTTGGCGGCAGTGGTGATCGAAGCGCTGTTCATGGGGCCGACGGTGTACCGCGTGCTGGTCCCGCGTGTTAGTGTCCCGGCGCGCGCGCAAGCTGGCGATTGATCGGGGGCAGAGAGTATAAGCGAGGTCGTTTCCGCGTCAGTCAAGCGCCTGATTGACGCTGTTTTTTCCTCTGTGAGTTCGCCGCGCACTGTGGTAGACTTTATATAGGAATATCTACGATCAATCTTAAGAAAATCCACAAGTCAGGAGTGAAACATTCATGGCTGAATTTCCCGGCAAGGGCAAAGTTGCAATTATCCGCACCCAGCCCGATACCGTCCTCGAAGACGTGCGCGAGGTGATGCGGCTTGGCGGCTATCAGGATGCGCTGCCCAAAGATAAAGACACCATCCTCAAGATCAATATTTCGTGGGATACGTGGTATCCGGCGTGTTCGTCGTCGCCCTGGCAGATCGAAGGCGTGATCCAGGAATTGCAGGCGGCGGATTATTCGCGCATCGTGGCGGGTCACAATGATACGGTGGTGGTGGATGCGCGCGTGGGTGAAACCAACAACAAGCACAAATTCGTCACCGATAAATACGGCCTGGAAAACTGGCATCTTTACGAACCGCAGTTCGAATGGGTGCGTTACGAGCCGAAAGAACCGTTTTTGGTGCTGGATCGCGTGTATCCCGAAGGCGTGTACATTCCCAAGTGTTTCTATGGTAGAAATATTATTCAACTTCCTACAGTGAAAACGCATGTGTTCACGACCATTACCGGGGCGATGAAAAATGCGTTCGGCGGTCTGCTCGGACGCAAACGCCATTGGACTCATTCGGTGATCCATGAAACGGTAGTGGACTTGCTGCAAATTCAGCAGGATATTCACACCGGTGTGTTTGCCGTGATGGATGGTACATTTGCCGGTGATGGTCCCGGTCCGCGTGCGATGCGCGTGCATGAAACGGATATTTTGCTGGCGTCGGCGGATCAGGTGGCAATCGATGCAATGAGCGCCTATCTGCAAGGTTTCGACCCGATGAAACTCGACTTCATCCGCCTGGGGCATGAACGCGGCTTCGGTGTGGGCGATCCGAACGAGATCGAGATCGTCGGCCTGGATAAGAAGGACCTGCCGCGCTTCAATTTCATCCAGACGGATACTTTTGCCAGTAAGGGCCAGAAGATGATCTATCATGGCTGGCTGAAGGGCTTTGAAGGGCTGCTGCTGCGCACGCCGCTTGTGCCCTGGAGCTACATGGCGAGCAACGTCTACCATAACTACTATTGGTATCCATTTGTGGGGCGTCCGCGTGTGCAGGCAGCGCTGGATATGAAGTGGGGCAAGCTGTTCAAAGAGTATGGGAACGGCGAAGTGGTCATGCCTGGTGTCGAACCGGAAGATGTGCAGAAAATGGCGCTGACGGGCGCTGTCGCGGCGGGGGGGGCGTTGTTCCTCGGCGGGCGGCTGCTGGTCGGTCTGCTCGGTGGGCGCAAAAAGCGGGAGTAGTTCCGTTGCAATTGAACTTTTTAGAGGGGTAGACCGGCACAGTCTACCCCCCATTTCGTATAGCGCAAAATATCGAGAAGGACTAGAATTATGCTACCATCTTTTGCGTATCTTTGATGAGGCACACCTAACCATGACATCAAAAAAATCTCAGTAGACCGCAATCAAGTTGCGGCAGACGGAATGACGATTTCTAGCGAGAAACCTTGCCGTTGTTTGATCATCTCCCACAA